>JAQUZK010000188.1 GCA_028691335.1 Candidatus Izemoplasmatales bacterium | reverse complement strand
GTTGAAGTCGCAAGATTAATTGATCAAGTACTAATGAACCCAGAAGATGAAACAGTTTTAGCGCATGTTAAGGAAGAGGTTAAAAAGTTAACTGATAAATATCCTTTACCATATTAAAAAAAGTTTGCGATTTTTTATTATCGCAAACTTTTTTCAATTTCTTCTAACTCATCAATTTGAAATACATATTTTGTTTTACAAAATTCACAAGCGATTTCAATGGGTTGTCCTTCGTTAATTATTTCTTTCAACTCTTTTTTATCTAGTGTAGATAAACCTTTAAAGAATCTTTCTTTAGAACAGTCACATTTATACTTAAGTGGCATTTCTTCTACTAATTGGTGATCTCCTTGTGTAATTAAGTTAATTATATCTTCAGGTTTAAAGTTATCTTTAATGAGATCAGAAATTGGTCTCATATTTTTGATATTTGTTTCTATTTTAGCGATTGTTTCATCTTTAACACCAGGCATTACTTGTAGAATAAATCCCCCACTTGCAAATACTTCATTTTTTTCGTTAACTAGAACTCCTAAACCAACTGATGAAGGTATTTGTTCGGACTTTGCAAAGTAGTATGTAAAGTCCTCGGCTATTTCTCCGGTTTGAATTTCAGATGAAGATGTAAATACGTCTCTTACTTTTAAGTCTTTTGTAACGTGGATAAATCCTTCGTTACCAACAACCATGCCTACAGCTAATTTATCTTTGTTTGAAATATGAACATGTGGATTTTCTACTAGTCCTTTAACTTCTCCGTGTGCATTTACAGAGGTTACAATTTTTCCAATTGGGCCATTGCCTTCAATTCTTATTGTCAATGTTTGATTTTCTTTATACATAGCCCCCATGATTAAAGAAGCAGTCAGAGTTCTACCAAAAGCGGCGCTAGCAGCCGGATAAGTATCGTGTATTTTTCTCGCTTCTTCAACAAGATTTGTTGTAGTTGCTGCATATATTCTTACAGTTCCGCCAAAAGCGTAAGCTTTAACTAAATAGTCGTTCATAATAAGTACACCTTCTTTCACGAAAATATTATATCATAATGAAAATAAAAATCTAATCTTTTGTTTTTTTAATTATTTAAGTTATAATTGTGTGTGAAAAGGTGATGTTATGAAAATTAAGGTTAAAAATTTAATGTTAGATCATAATATTTTTGTAGCACCGATGGCCGGTGTTACTGATTTAGCTTATAGGTTAATCCTTAAAGAGTTTGGCGCTGGATTAATTTATACGGAAATGATTTCTGATAAAGGATTATTGTACGAAAACAAGAAAACTCATGATATGATTGATATTTTAGATGAAGAAAAACCGATAGCTTTACAAATTTTTGGAAACGAAGTTTCGTCTATGGTTGAAGCCGCTAAATTAATAGATAAAGATTCTAACTGCGACATTATAGACATCAACATGGGCTGTCCTGTTCCAAAAGTTACTAAAGCAGGAAGCGGATCTAAGTTGATGACCACTCTTGATTTAGCTTTTGATATAGTTCAATCAATAGTTAATAGTGTAAATAAACCAGTATCTGTAAAAATTAGAAGTGGATGGGATCACAATAGTATCAACGCAATAGAGTTCGCGAAGCTTATGGAAAAAGCTGGAGCCGCAATGATTGCGGTACACGGAAGAACTAAAACTGATATGTATTCAGGTAAAGCAGACTGGGATATAATAAAGAAAGTTAAAGAAAGTGTAAGAATTCCTGTAATTGGTAACGGAGATATTAGAAGCCCAGAAGATGCAAAGAATATGATAGATTATACAAAGTGCGACGGTGTAATGATTGGAAGAGGATTATTGGGGAACCCTTGGTTAATTAAACAAACGGTAGATTTTATTGAAAACGGGAGCTACGAAAAAGAAATTAGTTTGATAGATAAAAGAAATTATTTAATGAAACATTTAAATTATCTTATCAAGTATAAAGGAGAGCATATTGCAGTTTTAGAAATGAGGACTCACGCTGCTTGGTATATAAAAGGTTTACCGGGAGCTTCGAAAGTTAAAAATGCAATAGTGACTTCCGGTAGCATTGAAGAAATTAAAAATCTAGTTGATGTTTATTTTAATGAGCTTATAAAAGAAGAAGGCCATCTTATTTAGGTGGCCTTTAGTATATGTGTTTTCGGTATTTTTGATAGAAATAATCATTTAATTCTACTTCTATATGAATACCATCTTCTAAAAATTTTGTTTCTAATATCTTAGAACTTGTTTTTAACTCGTTATATATCTCTCCTTGGTTATAAGGAATTAACATTTTAACTTTTATTATTTTGTAAAGAAGCTTATCTATTAAAGAAACTAATTTATCAATATTTAAATTTTGTTTGGCAGATACCATGATTGAATTATCTCTTGAAATAACTGGTTGTGTTTCGAGAAGATCTACTTTATTAAAAACATATAGAATAGGTATGTCTTTAACACCAATTTCTAATAGAACTTCTTCAACGGTTTGAATTTGTTGTTCATAGAGAGGGTTAGATACATCGATAACATGTAGTATCAGTGAAGCTTCTGTTATCTCTTCGAGAGTTGATTTGAACGCTTCTACTAAATTATGTGGAAGTTTTCTTATAAAACCAACAGTATCTGTTAATAAAAAATCCATCTGATTACCTAAAATAATTTTTCTTGTTTTTGTTTCTAAAGTCGCGAAAAGCATTCCTTCTGAATATGTTTCAGTCTTATCTTCGTTATTGCTTAAACGAATAATTGAGTTCATCAAAGACGACTTACCAGCATTTGTATATCCTGCCAGGGCAACAGTTTTTGTTAAACTAGTAGTTCTTTTATTTCTTTGAGTTCTTCTAACTTTTACTAATTCTTTGAGTTCTTTTTTAAAAGCTGAAATCTTGTCTCTTAATATTCTTCTATCCAATTCAAGTTGTTGTTCGCCAGGACCTTTTGATCCAGTTCCAGATTTTTGTCTTGATAATGATTTGTACATGCCAACGACTCTTGGAAGCATGTATTCAGATTGAGCTAACTCAACTTGAAGCATAGCTTCTTTTGTTTTAGCCCTTCTAGCAAAAATATCAAGTATCAATACAGTTCTATCAATAATTTTAATTTCTAGTTTT
>JAQUZK010000187.1 GCA_028691335.1 Candidatus Izemoplasmatales bacterium | reverse complement strand
GAATTCACGACGGAGAAGATTTTTTTAAAGTGGCACGTTCGGATGGAAATTTTTTCCTTACCCAGTTGATTGATAATTTAGATATTTATAGGTCATTTGATGAAATTCAACAAGATTTCGAATTAAATTTTAGAGCAGATGATAAATATAATTCTCAACTCTTATTGTGCTATAAATTCTATGATTCAAAGATTTCAGACTTGTTAAACAATAAGAAAGCCGGGAAAGATTTTTTGTTGTCACTCAAGAACAAATTGATTGGCTGTGAGGTAATCGAAATATCAGTGACAGATGATTATGATGGATATAGAATTTTTGAAACCTTGAATGCAAGAGGCATCCCACTCGAACAACACGAGCTGATAAAAAACTATATTTATAGTTATATGCGCACATCCGCCAAAAAAGAAAAAGTAACTAATTCATGGACTAAATTAGTGTCCAATTTGATGAGAAATAATACCGACTCGTTTCCCTCTTTTTTGTCTCATTACTGTACACATAGATTTGGAAAAATCAAAAAGAGCGAAGAATTCCGTGTAATTCGAGATAAAACAGATAAAAAACATGTAGATAAACTTTTAGTTTCATTAATGAAAAGTTCTGAACACTACATGTATATTGAAGATCCAAAGACATATAAAGCATTATCAAATAGTAGTGAAATCATTTTTGATTCTCTTGAATTTTTTAAGAAATTGAACATTAGACAAGTAAGACCTTTGCTTTTATCCCTGTTTGAAAAATTAGAGGGTAAGCCTAGTGATTTAAGGAAAATCGAAACTTCAATAAACTACCTAGAAAAGTTTTATTTTTTATATGTCATAATTTTAAAAAATACAACGAATAATATTGATAACACAATTATAACTTTATCAAAAGAGTTACATGAATCAGTTGATTATGATTATTCAATTATTATTAATAAATTGAAATCGTTTTTACCAACAGATCATTCAAATATCAAAACTGATTTTATGAAAATCGGTTTTTCAAATAAGAATAGTAAATTTAAGAATAGTTCTAACAAGAAAACAATAAACTATATTTTAACTAAGATTGAGAAATCTTACGATTTCAATGATGAACTTACTTTTTCTATCAAATCTGTTGAGCATATTATGGGAGACTCTCCCACTGATGATATAGTCTCTAAACTGGGTAATTTGCTCCCAATGTCGACAAAACTTAATAACAAAATGGGTAATAAGGATTTCGAAAAAAAAATAGAATATTATAAAAAATCAAATCTACTTTCTGTGAAGAAATTTGTTTCTGAATATGGAAGTAATTTAACTTGGAAAGAACAAGAAATAAACGAACGAACTGAGAAAATCGTAGATTATGCGTTGGCGAATATATGGGTACTCTAGGCCAAAATTCAACAACCTTATGAGATTAATTGTTTACGATGAATTAAGGATGAAATGCAAAGAGATATGAACCAAGGAAGATAGTCTTTCTAATGTAATATGTAAGCAAAGGTAGTTATAGGAACAATCGTTCCGATATAAAATTCTGCCTCAAAAGAGAATCAGTGTGTCCTGAACGCGACAACATCTGGCAAATTGGTATAAGGAGAAGTCATGATTAATCAACTATATCAAGTATACGGAAGGCGTTATGAAAATTTAGTCTATGATGTTTTTATGTTTTTTATTGATCGTTCAACAAGCTCTAAGTATGGAAAGCAATTAATAAATGCATCTATAAGGGAGTCTTTAAATTATAAGTGTGTTATGGATTTTGTTTTGTCAAATGATAAAATATATCGAAGGGACGGCTCTCCAATCCAACCAGCAGATGTTGATAACATCTGCCATGCCTTGTCTAATGCAAACTTACTATCAAGAGTTGAAATACCTTTTAATAGAAATGTGGATGGGATGTTTAATTTCTACTTTGGATATGACAGGGGTTTGAATAAGATACCAAAAGAAATTCTTATTACTAGACTAAATAGTATCGTTTATGGATTTCAATATATTTATGAAAATTTTAAGAAATATGTGTTTCAAATCACTGTGAAAAATGATGAAGGAAAAGAAGGTAGCGGAACTTGTTTTCTCACAGTTGCAGGCCTAGTTACTGCTAGGCACTGTTTAGAAGATTTCGACCACTTTAGTGTTGATGGGGGAGTAACCTTTAATGAGATTAATAAAACTGAGATCATATACCATGATAAAGCAGATATTGCTCTAATTAGTCCTCACCACCATGGTTTAGGAACGGGATTTATATTTGGAAAAGAACTTGTCCTAAGCAATGTTATCGCGATGGGGTATCCCAGAGTAAGCGGGTTTTCAAATTTTTTAAATGGAACAGTTGGAACAGTGACTTCAATCGAAAGGTCCTATCTTACTGGTATCGATCTAATGCTTATTACTTGTCCAGTTCGAGGTGGAAACAGCGGTGGACCATTAATAAACGAGTATGGTGAAGTCGTTGGAGTGATTACCGACCTTCCTTATAGCGAAAATAACGAAATATATTATGATAATTTCGGCTACGGCATCGCCACGCCAATTAAATATTTACAAGACATAATTTAAGGTTTGAAGATTTTGTAGGTTTTGCCCGAGTGGTATTTAGATTTTTTGATATTTATTCCACGGTATAGATTATATAATAGAAATCGATTTGACTCACAAACGATTAAAAAGTGAGAAATCACTCGTTAATTATTTGGGCATTCAAAGTATCAATACAGTCGCACAGTTCCATATTGCGACGCCAGGTTTGATACAATTTCAAGCCTTTTTTTCTTGTTTAAAACTCGAAAATAAGCTTATTATCGTCATATTTTTATATTTGGGACATTTGATTTTTAGATTTGGGTTTAAAAATGCATAGTTGCACAATTTTACTCGTTAAGGATAAATAGGGGGTATTCACTCGTTAATTATTGTTATATGTTTAAGAAAGTTCTACAGAGCATGATGAATTTCTATAAATGCTTCCATGAAATATGTTCAAATAAGTTTGAAGCTAATACTCAAACTATTATGGCCGGCAGAAACTTCCTCTGTGATAGAGATTATTAACACTATTATATTTTCGTTAAGTGAAAATGAAAAGGTTACAAATAGTGTTTACATTAAAGAAAACTGAAATTTAATATTTTGAACATTTAGAATCTTGTTTAAAAGTGCGAAAAAGATATTATAATGAACATGTAAGAGGG
>JAQUZK010000186.1 GCA_028691335.1 Candidatus Izemoplasmatales bacterium | reverse complement strand
TTAAGTGATTTAATCGCTTTTACTTTTTCGTTTTTGATATCATTGGAGTTATAGGTCTCAGGTTTTTCCATGGTGACTAAAGAAGCCATCTGCATTAAATGACTTTGAACCATGTCTTTTAATGCGCCTACCTTGTCGTAGTAATTTCCACGGTTCATAATTCCTTCGGTTTCTTTAGCGAGAATTACTATTGATTCAATTGATGAATTATCCCAATTTTTTTCAAAGATGAAATTTGCGAAACGTACAACTAAGATATTTTGAATCATTTCTTTTCCTAGATAGTGATCGATTCTATAGATTTGATTTTCTGAGAAGTATGACCACAGTTCTTGATTAATTTTTTTTGCTGTTTTTAAGTCTTCTCCAAAGGGCTTTTCAAAGACAATTCTAGAGTTTTCATCATCTTTTTTTATTAACCCAGATGTACTGATTCCTTTAGCAATTGTAGGAAATAGACTTGGCGGTACCGCCAAGTAAAACATTCGGTCAACTTCTTTGAAGTTATCTATTAGATCTTTAAGTTTATAATAATCATCAAGATTAGTAATATCCATCTCTATATATTTTAAATACGTAGTTAATTTGTCCCAATCTATCGGGACCGTAACTTGTTTTTTTGCGTCTTCAATGTATTCTTCTAAGTTCCAGTTTTTTCTAGCAACAACATAAATTTGTGTGTCAGAATCAAGATAGTTGTGTTTTATTAGGTTGTCAAAAGCAGGAATTAGTTTCTTATACATTAGGTTTCCAGTGGAACCGAAAATTGTAATAATCTTTTTCATTATTTTTTGTACACCTTATGTCCGCCAAACTCAAAGCGCATCGCTGATATAACTTTTTCAGAGAATCGTTCGTCATCTCTTGATTTATATCTTGAAAACAAAGCTTGAGTTATTACAGGGATTGATACTTTATACTTAAGAGCGGCTTCAACTGTCCATTGTCCTTCACCGGAATCATCTACTCTACCGATAATTTTGTTAAGATTTTTATCTTTTTGTAGAGCTCTGTAGATAGTATCCATCAACAAGCCTTCAATTATTGAACCATGAGCCCATACTTTAGATATGTCTTCAAAGTTTAAATCAAAATCACTGTTTTTTAAGAGGTCAAAGCCTTCGCCAATTGCTTGCATCATACCATATTCAATACCATTATGGACCATTTTAACAAAGTGGCCACTACCAGATTTCCCCATATAAGCATAGCCATCATCAGTGGCTAAAGCTTTGAAAAGCCATTTAATTCTTTCATAAACGTCCTTTTCGCCACCAACCATTAATGAGGCACCATCTCTTGCGCCTTCAGTACCACCACTTGTGCCACAGTCGATTAAATTGATTTGTTTTGACTTTAACATATTATATCTTCTGATTGTATCAATATATTTTGAGTTTCCGCCATCGATGATAATATCTTCGGGGCTTAAGTGCTTTGTTAGTTCTTCGATTACTGTTTCAGTAATTTCACCTGCCGGTACCATCAACCAAATTATTCTTGGGGTTGATAGTGAAATTATCATTTTTTCGATACTTTCATAGAATCTGATTTTCTGATTATTTTTGATTTCTTCATTAACCAATTTATCATAAGCATGAACTTCAATTTCATGATCAATCATGTTTAGGGAAAGGTTATATCCCATTCTACCTAAACCGATAATACCAACTTTTTTCATATATATACCTCCTAATTAATTTCAGTTTCATTATAACATTTTCATAGTGCTTTCTATATGGGATAAGCAATAAAAATCATGAGAGTTAATATTTTTTTCTCTTTTCATTAAGTTCTAATATAGTTGTTATAAGTGGCTTATGTTATAATATATTTTATAAAAGGGGGAACTTTTATGGATGGTTTGATTAACAAGAAGATTTTTTTGTTGGATATGGATGGGACAATTTATTTGGAAAACACACTTTTTGAAGGGGTTGTTGAGTTTTTACAGTTTTTAAAGGCAAATAATTTAAAATATTTGTTTTTAACTAACAACTCTTCTAAGAGCGTTGTTGCATACATAGAAAAGTTAAATAAAATGGGAATAAAGGCAACCAAAGATGATTTTATGACTTCATCCATGGCGACTGCAGCTTATCTAAAAAACTTCCACTTAAAAGATAATATCTATTTAGTAGGGACTAAATCCTTAAAAGAAGAATTAGAATCAGTTGGATTAAGTATTTATGATGAACTAAATGATGAAATCAATTGTTTAGTCGTTGGTTATGATACAGAATTAAATTATAAGAAAATTGAAGAGGCGACTAAACTATTGATAAAAGGTGTTCCTTATATAGCGACTAACCCTGATTTAGTATGTCCTATGAGTTATGGATATCTTCCTGATTGCGGGTCATTCTGTCAAATGTTTAAAAACGCTACAGGAAGAACTCCTAAAGTGATTGGAAAACCAGAGACTTATATGATAGACGCTGCTTTAGATAAATATGGGTATAAAAAAGAACAAGCTCTATTAGTTGGTGATAGAATCTATACTGATATAGCTTCTGGAAATAAGGCGAATATCTCTACAGCTATTGTTTTAACAGGAGAATCTACACGTGAAGATGTTTTGAACTCTGACCTTAGATTCGATTATGTTTTAAACCATATAATGGAGCTATATGAAGCGTTAAAAAAGATTTATAAATAAAAATAATTTTTTAAGATTGCTTGGTTAAAAAGAGCAATCTTTTTTCATTCTTTTTACTTGCAATAACAAACCTTTTAGGTTAGAATATTAATATGCAAATGCAAATCAATTGCATTTAGAAGGAGTGTATAATGAAGAAGGTAATTTTTGTGTTTTTTGTTTTTATCTTGTCAATTGTTGTGGTGGGTTGTTCAAATACAACTGAACAAGAAGCAAGATTAAATATAGCTGTAACTATTGTGCCTGAAGAGGCGTTTGTAAAAAATGTTGGTGGAGATTACGTGAATGTTTTAACAATTATTCCTCCAGGATATAGTCCAGCGAACCATGAACCTAGCGCTAAGATGATGGCTGATTTAAGTAAAGTAGATGCTTACTTTGCGATTGGCGTTCCTGCAGAAGAAGGGAATATATTTCCTAAAGTAACTGATTTGAATTTGAATAAATTACACGAAGAGGTTGTAAAAGTATATCCTGATAGGGAATTTGAGCCTGATAATAGAGATCCTCATATTTGGCTTTCTATAAAAAGAGTAAAAGTGATGATT
>JAQUZK010000185.1 GCA_028691335.1 Candidatus Izemoplasmatales bacterium | reverse complement strand
AAATATGCAAAAAAGGTGCTAAAATCAGAGTTTCCAGAACTTTCAAAAAAGATTAAGTTAATTTTACCTGATGAAAAATCTCGTAGAGTAGGGCAATCAATAGCCGCAGCTAGTTTACCAAAAATTTAATAATAAGGAGATACATGATGAAATTTAAGAATAAGACTGCAGGAATCTTCATTCCTGATAATAAAAGCGAGAGTGAAGCTTTTGAAAGAACAACTCATATGTCAATAGCCGCACATCCTGATGATATTGAAATTATGGCATATGACGGTATAGTTAAATGTTTTAATCAAAAAGACAAATGGTTCTTTGGTGTGGTTGTTACAGATGGCGCTGGTTCAGCTAGAACTGGTGTATATAAAGACTATTCCAACGAAGAAATGATAAAAATAAGAAGAAAAGAACAAGAAAAAGCAGCCATTCTAGGAGATTATAGCGCTGTTGCTATGTTGGATTATCCTTCAAAAGAGACTAAAGATAAAGATAATGAAACAATCGTTAAAGAAATTAAGAACCTAATTTTAGAAGCTAATCCAGAAGTTATTTATACTCATAATCTAGCTGATAAACATGATACTCATATCGGTGTGGTCGTAAAAACGATTAAAGCAATTCGTATGATAGAACCAAACAAAAGACCTAAGAAACTATATGGTTGTGAGGTTTGGAGAAACCTTGACTGGTTAATGGAAAATGATAAGATTTTATTTGATACTAGTGCTCACCCCAATTTAGCTAGTGCTTTAGTAGAGATTTTTGATTCGCAAATTGTTGGCGGTAAGAGATATGATTTAGGTGCTATTGGAAGAAGAAAAGCCAACGCAACTTACACAGAATCACACAGTATTGATGAAGCAGAACAAATGATTTATGGCATGGATTTAACTCCGCTTATTGAAAATGACGATTTAGATATCTTGGAGTTTGCGACAGATTTTGTTAAAAGACTTCAAAACGATGTATTTAATCGTGTTCAAAAAATGATTTAAATTTTATAAGAGATCAAACATTAGTTTGGTCTTTTTTTTCACAAAATTGACATTTTGTCTAGACAAGTTATGAAAGGGCTTGTTTTCAATTCTTTATAATGTTATAATTAGAAAAAAATATAAAGGAAATTGACTATGAAAAAGGTGTATATTTTGATTGCTTTAACATTTTTACTCATGCCATTCACGGTGAAAGCATATTCTAATGTAGTTTATTCGGAAACCATCGATTCCATCGATGGAATTAGATTTGAAAATAACTTGGTTTATTATTCAGATAAAGGTGAAGATTTTTCAGGCGCTAATGTTTGGGGCTATGAAGTAGCTGTCGACCAAAATAATGTTGTTGTAGAGAGTTCTACTAACGTTAAAATGGTTCGAGGTGGCTTTATTCTATCGGCTCACGGTACAAAAAAAACTGGTTTAATGGAAGTTCAAGTTGGTGATATTGTAAACGTTGATTTAGAAGTAATGACAGTTGAGATTTATCGAGATCCAATTGAAAGCTCTTATCTTAGATCATTATCAAACAAAGATAAAGCTTATGTTAGCTTTAATTACGCAAAAAATAATTATGTTATTTTTGATCAAGTTGAAGTTGAGCTTGAACTTGAAAAAATCGATTTAGCTTTTGATAATATGAGTACTATTTATAATAGTGATTCTATTACCGCTGAAGATGAAACGCAGTTAGTAACTTTAGCTTATGAAATCCAAGGAAGAACGGAAAAAGTGATTTATATGACTACCGAAACAAAAACTATAGAAGTAAGAGCCGTATGGCATAGGCCTAACGCTACTGATATAAAAGAAGACACTCTTCAGGGGATTATAAATCTTTTAGATAGATTTAAAGAACTTGGTTTTAATGCAATATATCTAGAGTCATTTTGGAATGGGTATGTAAGTGGACGTTCTGATATATTAGATACTCATCCTAATTTATCTAGTTTTACTTATGGAGAAGAATATGGGAATGATTATTTATTAGCTTTTATTACAGAGGCTAATAAAAGAGGTCTAGACGTTCATGCTTGGGTTCATACTTTTAATGCTGGAAATGCAACTAATCTATCAAGTGCTGTAAAACAAGAGTGGTTGGTAGAAAATTACCAAGGTGATACCTTACATCCTAATACATATGGAGGAAGCTATTATTTAGATCCTTCAAATCAAGAAGTATTAGATTTTGTTTTATCAATGTTAGAAGAAATGGTTGAAAAGTATCAGTTTAAAGGCATTCAACTAGATTATATTAGATATTATGATAATAATTACAGCGATTTATCTCAAATTAGAGATAGCGGATATAACTCAAATGCTAATCAAATATTTCTTGATGAGTATCAGTTAAGTGGTGATGTTAGAACATTGATTCTTGATACCAACATTAGAAGTATGTGGTTTGAGTGGCGACAAAAAAATGTAACTAACGCCGTGAAATATTTTGTTAATAGTTTAAAAGCAATAGAATCTGATTTAATTATTTCTGCGGATGTTGTTGGTGAGATTCAAAGTGCTAGAAACACTTATATGCAAGACTGGTTAACTTGGGTAGAAAACGGATATATTGATTTATTATGTCCAATGATATATACTTCATCTAATTCTAGACTAGAAAGTCTATCGGAAACTATATTTAATCAACTTGAAGATAAAACCTTTTTATCTTCAGGCATAGCTCCTGTTTATTACGGTGACACTGTTCAAAAGCAACAAGAACAAATCGTTATATCAGGAAGGACTGGAGGTTCAGCTATCTTTGCTAGTCATAATGTTATTGGAAATACTGACTCAGAAAAATCTTTAAAAGATGGTGTTTATCGTAATGAAGCCGTTAGTCCTTTTGCTGATATGGATATTATTGTTAGTAGTGTTATGACAAGAGTATATGATTTGATCAATGAAAACATTGAGGATTTGACAGTTAAAAGAATGTTTTTAGATGATATTGAAGATATTAATGTTCTAGAAGTAAGAAATCCCGGAGAATACAAGATAGCTTACGATAAAGTCAAGTTCATTAAAGATTTGACTCCTTATATAACAGATTCAGTTTTATCTAGTTTAGTTAAGGATGAATTAGAAAGTTTAGAACATACTTTAGATGTTAGAATTACTAGAGAATTAATTGTCTTAGGTTATTACAATCCTGAAACTGATGATTTAAGACCAGATCCTACTATGTTTGAATATGATCTTCCTGATGATGATGATAATGATGATGGTAAT
>JAQUZK010000013.1 GCA_028691335.1 Candidatus Izemoplasmatales bacterium | reverse complement strand
CGTATGTATCCACTACAGTGTCGTGATCAACAAGCGCAAAGACATGAAAAAAGTCGTCATCATTATAGATAGATAAGTTTTCGCTTCTGGATAAATCGATTGGCAAATCGATTATATGATTAGTATCAATAGAGCTAATTTTTTGGTATTGAGTTTCAAAGTTCTCGGTTAATCCAAAAGAGATATTGTTATTTACAATACCGATTTCGATAAATCTAGAATCACTTAATAGGTTTTGATTAAAAATATTCATAATATAATTAGCATTATAATGAATGGTTAAGTAACCTCTTAATGTATTTAATTCATCGTATACTGGTGTTATTATTCCCGTGACTGGGATTATCTCATCACTATAATTTACAAGTTCTATAGGTAATATATATAGTTCAGATTTATCTAATAATTGACTAAATGTAAAATAATCTTCATTGCTTTTGTTTGTTAGTTCGCTTGCATTTTTAATTTGAAGAGTATCTGGGTCACGAAAAACCTCAACAATTTGTTCGCCAGTAAGATCAAGATATTCAACACTTAAAAACGGTGATTTTCTATTTGAAATACGGTAAAATAATTGGTTCATGCTTTCTAGATTCTCTGGGGTGCTAGTATTAAGGTATGTTTGAGTTTCATCTGCATAAATCAAAACTTGAGCATCTTCGTTAACATTATTTATTATGTCATTAATTACTAAGTGAATTGTATTGATTTTTTCGTTTGCTAGGCTCACTTGTTGAGAATGTAGTGAACTTAGTTCGGAATTTACTACAGATAAATAACTCCAATTTATTAGAAATAAAATCGGAATAATCGCTAGAGCTGTCCAACCATAGTGAGATATTGTGGATATAAAGTTTTTGCAGAAATTTTTTAATTTTTTTGTCATCATTTATAGTCCTTTATACTTATATTATACAAATTAAACTTATTTATTTCTAGCATATAGCACAAACAAAATAAAAAAGAAGACTTTCGTAAAAATCTTCTTTATTTAAAGAATAAACTTTTATTTGAATTCAACTATTATTTTTACTGGGTTATGGTCGCTATATTGAAAATCTAGGTCAATAGTTGTAACCTGAGAAATCTCTAAGTTATTAGATACAATAAATCCGTCTATAACATAATATTGATTGTTATTGCGATTTTCATTATCATACGGCTTATCAAGAAGTCTACAAGTAGGGTTAGAAGTGTCAACTCCAAAACTAAAATCATTGTCATCAAACCATTTTTCTTCCATTGGATATGCTTCCCATAGATTCTCATCTATCAAGCTATATAAGTAAGTGTAATCATTTTCGCCATTAACGGTAACTGCGCTTGGAAAAGTTTGATTAAAATCACCACCAACTATTACATAGTTTCCATTATCATACTCAGTCTTCATAACTTGTTTTAATGCTTCCATTTCTTCTAAACGCATTGTACCATCATCATAAGCGGACAAGTGCACATTGATTACTACTAAGGATTTATCAGAATTTTCAATAGGATATTTGGTAATTAACATAGCTCTTTTTAAGTTTGCTAATCTTAGTGGCCATGAGAAACTTCCCGGTAGTTGATGTCTTTCTTGAGATTCAGTAAAAAAGTTACTGTATGTGACAATTCCTGAGTTTACTTTACCCATCATTTGACTTGGGTTAAGTGGAAAAGGAACAAAGATACAACGGTAATTGTAAGCTAAAACCGAGCTCATTCCTAGTTGATTTTGAAAAAAATTTAGTTGATCAATGTTATATGACCGATTACTATCGATATCTACTTCTTGCATTAACAGAATATCAACTGGGTTATTGCTTAAAAAATTCGATATACCAAAAAGATTAGTTTCAACTTCTTCCTTAGAATCCATTTTCGCTTTATTTCCACCGTCCATAACGAAATCTTCAGTTTCACTTAAAGATGCGTAACCAATATTAAAAGTCATAATAGTTAATGACTCATCACTTGAAACTAAATCAGTCGCATTATTTTCGATTGATAATTCAGTAATTTCTTCTGGCCTAAATTCGAAAATCCAAAGTGTTGAAATAAATCCAATTACTAATGTAATAATAATTATAAAAAATATCATTAAAATCTTTAAAAATCTTTTCATGTTCATGCACCTCAATTAAAGATATTATAACTTATTTTACATAAAAATACTTATAAAATTTCATTTTTATAGTATAATTTCTTTTGAGGTATAGTAATGAAAAGAGTAATAATAAAAGAGTTATTTAGTCAAAATCTAAAAAGAATAAAAAAAATCAGAATAATTCTTCCAAAGAAATATTACGAAGAGAATAGGAGTTATCCCGTTTTATATATGCATGATGGTCAAAATTTAATTGATCCATCACCCTTTAGCAATCACTCATGGGAAGTAATGAAAACTATGGATGATTTAGCAGAGTCAATTGGCGGTGTGATTATTGTTGGAATTGATAGCGATGATAAATATCGAATTATGGAGTATTCTAATTACTTGAATAGTTCAGCCATTAAAAGACTAAAAAAATCTAATGTAGATTATATAAAGCCTGAAGGTGATGAATACGGTTTTTTCTTAATCGAAGAGTTAAAACCAATAATAGATTTAGAGTTTAGAACTTTAAAAACAAGGGAAAACACGTTTATAGCTGGAAGTTCATGTGGTGGAAATATCAGTATTTACTTAGGTGTAAAATATCAGGATATTTTTTCGGTTATTGGCGCTTTTTCTCCAGCCTACTATCTTGTTAAAGAAGGTTTATATGATTTTCTAGATTCAGTAGACATTAGGAGTGATTTGTTTGTGTACCATGATATGGGAACAAAAGAAACTGGTGTTTTTAGTAGAATATATTTCAAAGAACAGAAAGTCTTTGACGATTATATTTTAAGAAAAATACCTGGTAAAAATGTTTTAAAAGTTATTGATGAAGGAGCTACTCACTCAGAAAAATTTTGGGCAAAAAGGTTTGGTAAATTTCTTAAATTCTCTATTAATAAAGAACTTGACTTATAATTTTAAAAGAGTATAATTTATAAAGGCGAAATGGAGACGATTATATGAAATTAGTAATTTATGTTATGACAAGAACAAAGATTCTTGAAGAATTCTTACAAGAATTGAATGAGAATGGAATTAAGGGAGCTACAATAATTAGTTCAACAGGTATGGGGAGAACATTGGCTAAGAATGATGATATGAATTTATTTGGTTCATTAAAAGTTCTTTTTGAAAATAAAAGACAAGAATCCAATGTAATTCTTATGGCTTTACCTGATGATAAAGTTAAAACTGTCTATAAGGTTATAGATACCGTTTGTGGAAATCTTTCAGAACCTGATAGCGGTGTTGTTTTTACAGTTCCAATTGAAGATTCAGTGGGGTTGAAATTATAGTATGATTTATTCTGTTTTATTTTATACCGCCATCATTATCGCTACCGGATTACTATTTGGTAAAATAGCTAAGTATCTTAGATTGCCAAATGTTACAGGATATTTGGTTGGTGGTCTTTTAATCGGGCCATCGATCTTAAATATCGTTAAAGAGGAAGCACTTCCGGGTTTAGAACTCATATCTGTAGTTGCTTTAGGTTTCATTGCTTTTACAATTGGAAATGAATTAAAAATTAAATATTTTAAACAAGTTGGAGTAAAACCATTTATTATCGCTTTTTTTGAATCATTTATAGCTGTTGTGATGGTATTGCTAGGTCTAATTATCTATTTCTTAATTATTGGTAAACTGACTAATGAAAATATTAGATTTTCTTTAGTTTTATCGGCTATTGCGGCAGCGACTGCGCCGGCAGCGACACTGATGGTTATTAGACAGTACAAAGCCAAAGGGAAATTAACTGAAACGCTTTTAAGCGTTGTGGCTATTGATGATTCTGTAGCTGTACTATTGTTTGGTATTTTCGTAGCTGTCGCAAATTCAATGGATCCAGCTTTAAGTCACGGATCTGTATTTATGCAGGTTATGCATCCAATATTAGAAATCTTGATATCTTTGGGTATTGGCGTAGGTATTGGTGTTATTCTAATATTAGGTTGCATATGGTTCACTGGAAGAGGTAATAGAATATCACTTACAGTTGCGGCTATTTTCTTAACAGTTTATCTTGCCTATAACTGGGGCGGCTCTTCAATATTAGCCGCAATGGTATTAGGTTTCTTGTTTACTAATTTCTCAAGCAAACAAGAAAAAGTTAATGAATTGATATATTTCTTTACACCGCCAATATATATAATATTTTTCGTTTTAAGTGGAGTTGAGTTAAAACTATCTGTTTTAATTACTGTTGGTGTATTAGGTTTGATTTATGTTGTTATGAGAGTTTTTGGTAAAATATCTGGAGCCTTTATTGGATCAAAGATAACAAAAAGTGAAAAGAAGATTTCTAAATATTTAGGTTTTGCTTTAATACCTCAAGCTGGTGTTGCGATTGGATTAAGTTTAATAGCTTCATCTGTGTTAAATCCAGAATTAGGATCTCAAATAAGAGCTATTGTGTTATCCGCAACGATAATTTATGAGTTAAGTGGACCACTTATTACTAAGATTGTATTAAAGAAAGCTGGAGAGATTTCAGTATTAGCTTAAAGAAGACTAACTGTCTTCTTTTTCTTTTAAAAATATTTATTTTAAAATAGTGTGTAAAATTGATATAATATTTATATAAAAAGATTAAGGAGTTATAAAATAATGGAATATATAAAAATTGGAAGAGTGTTATCTACAAGAGGATTAATTGGTGAAGTAAAGATTAAATCATTTACAAACATGCAAGATGTTAGATTTAAACCTGGAAACACTCTATTTTTATTGATTGATAAGACATATAAACCGATGGTAATATCAAAACATAATGTTGTAAAAGGAAATGATATATTATCTTTTAAAGATTATGAAGATATTAATAAAATTAAACAATACTTAGGAACTGATATTTATGCTGAGTCAAGCGGTGAATTAGAGTTAAATGATAATGAATATTTAGTTGATTTTTTAATTGGAGCTAAAGTGTATCAAAACAAGGAATTAAAAGGACAAGTAAAAGAAGTAGTTACATATCCTCAAGGAGATTATTTGGTAGTTTTAACAGAAAATGGAGATAAACTTATACCGTTTAGAGATGAGTTTATTCTAAAACAAAGCGAAGAAGAGATTGAAGTGGTTAATATGGAGGGATTATTTTGAAAATAACTATATTAAGTTTGTTTCCAGAAATGATTAATCCAATATTTAATGCCTCTATTTTAAAAAGAGCATTAGAAAAAGAATTAATTGAATTTGAGATTATTAATTTTCGTGATTTTTCAACTAACAAGCATAAAACCGTCGATGATACTCCTTATGGTGGAGGCAGTGGAATGGTTTTATCAGTAGAACCAATATATTTTGCTTTAGAGTCAATTAATACAAAATCACATAAAATTCTATTAACACCTCAAGGAAGTACATTTAATCAAAAGAAAGCTAAAGATTTAGTAGAGTTTGATCATTTAGTTTTTATTTGTGGCCATTATGAGGGATTTGATGAAAGAGTAAGAGAATTCGTTGATGAAGAGCTATCTCTTGGTGATTTTGTGATGACTGGAGGCGAAATAGCCGCGATTGCAATGGTCGATGCTATTGTGAGATTAATTCCTGGGGTCTTAGGTTCAAAAGAGTCTTATGAAAATGATTCTTTCTTTAATGATTATTTAGATTTTCCTCAATACACAAAACCTCGTGATTTTATGGGGCACAAAGTACCTGATGTTTTAGTTTCTGGAGATCATGAAAAAATTGCTAAATGGCGTAAAGAAATGCAAGAAAAAAAGACATTAGAAAGAAGACCGGATTTGTTAAAAAAGTAAGTTAATTTGTTAGCAAAAAATATTTGCTTTATCGATTATCCTATGATATAATACATAACGCTGAAAAGAATATCTAATCCTTTTGTTCCGCTAAAATAATTATGAACAATATGGAAAATAATTTAAAAGGAGTTGACCAAAATGTCGCAGCAATTAATTAAGGATGTTACTCAAGAATTTATTAGAAATGACATCCCAGAATTCCGTCCTGGAGATACTTTAGAAGTTGGTATCAAAATCAAGGAAGGAAACAGAGAAAGAACCCAAATTTTCGAAGGCCTTTGCATTAAAAGACAAGGTGGAGGCGTTAGTGAAACATTTACTGTAAGAAAAATTTCTTATGGTATTGGTGTTGAAAAGACTTTCATGTTACATTCACCAGTTATCGACAAGATTAACGTAAAACGTCGTGGTAAAGTAAGAAGAGCTCATCTTGGATACATCCGCGGGTTATCTGCTAAACAATCTAGAATTAAAGAAAGAAGATAGTTCTAAAAGATGGAAAATTCCATCTTTTTTACTTTAAAAAGAGATAAAATGTAAAAATTATGAAAATTTTTCATAAAAACAATTGCTTACATTTTTATATGTGATAAAATATAAACAATTAATAGTTTTTAGGAAAAGGGGATTGTTATTATGAGTAAAGCTACAATATATAATGTTGCGATTAAGGCTGGAGTTTCCTTGGCTACTGTATCTAGGACATTGAATAACCCTGAGAAGGTAAAGCCAGAGACAAGAGATCGCGTTTTAGAGGTGATTAAAGAACTAGGTTATAAACCTAATGCATATGCAAAAGGTCTAGCTAGTAGGAAATCAACAAGTGTCGCAATAATTGTTCCAGATATGTCAAGATCATCTGTAGCTGAAATGGTAAACGGTATATCAGTAGAAGCTAAAAAGTATAACTATTCCTTGATATTATACGTGTTGAAAGATAAATATGTTGATGAAGCAGAGATGTTACAAGAAGTAGTCGCTTCACAAGCAGATGGAATTCTTTACATGAATGATGAAATTAATGAAGAACAATATAAAACTTTAACATTGATTCAAGAAGAATATGGGGTACCAGTAGTATTAGCTAATACTTTATATCCATATGATAATTCTTTAACTACAGTTTCAATCGATTATTTTAAAGCTGGGTATGAAGCCACTAAAAAGTTGATTGACGAAGGAAGAAAAAATATCTATATGCTAACAACTGTTAGAAAGTACATGGTTAATGATTTGAAGGAAGCAGGCTATCAAAAAGCAATAGAAGAAGCTGGACTTGAAATGAATATTTTTAGAACTAGTGGAGACATTACAGTAAATACGATTCATTTTAATGAACTTTATAAAGATACGACTAAAAAAATTGATGGTGTTGTAGCTGTAAGAGATTCGATTGCTGTATCATTCATAAATACTATGATTGAAAAAGGTAAAAAAATACCTAAAGATATTTCTGTATTTGGATTTCAAAATACAAAGTACGCTTCACTTTCTAGACCAAAACTATCTTGTATAGATATACCTATTATTGATATAGGTGTTAAGGCGATGTATCTATTAAAGAAAGAAATAGATGGCGAAATCATCGAACAAAAGTTTAATGAATTACCACATAACATTATTTTAAGAGAAACAACTAAATAGACTGTGATTAAGCGAGAAATATAATTTAGTTAATTAAAAGAGAGTCAGTGGCTGGTGAAAACTGATTTAACTTTTATATTTTATTACACTTAGGAGTTATGCTTCTTATAGCACGGTAAATCCGTTATCTTTATAAGCGCACTTATTTTTTAAGTGAATTAAGGTGGTACCGCGGTAAATTAGTAAATCGTCCTTTGTTTTTAGGGGCGATTTTTATTTTGGAAAAGGAGATTATTATGAACTTATACGAAGAATTAAAATGGAGAGGTCTGTTATACCAACAGACAGATGAAGAATTATCAGAAAAATTAAATAGTGAAAAACTAACCTTTTATCTAGGTGCAGATCCTACTGCCGATAGTTTGCATATCGGTCATTTATTGGCGTACTTAGTGGCTAAAAGATTAGAAGATTATGGTCATAAACCAATATTAGTTATAGGCGGAGGAACCGGACTCATAGGTGATCCTAGTTTTAAAAGCCAAGAAAGAAAATTACTTAGTATTGAAGATTCTTTGAAAAACGCAGAAGGAATTGCTAAACAAGCCAAACATTTATTGCCTGAAGCTACAATTGTAAATAACTACGATTGGTTATCTTCTTTAAATGCTATCGAATTTTTAAGAGATATAGGAAAACATTTTAATGTTGCCTATATGATGAGTAAAGATTCTGTTAAATCAAGAATTGAAAAAGGAATATCTTTTACTGAGTTTTCTTATCAAATCATTCAGGCTTGGGATTTTGAACATTTATTTAGAAACTATAACTGTACACTTCAAATTGGCGGGCAAGATCAGTGGGGAAATATAACTGCTGGAATGGAACTTATTAGAAAAATTCATACAATAGATGCAAAAGTATATGGTATTACTTTCCCTCTAGTTACAAAAGCAGATGGGACAAAATTCGGAAAAACTGAGTCAGGTGCTATTTGGTTAGATAAAAACAAAACTTCAGTATATGATTTCTATCAATATTGGCTGAACACAGCTGATCAAGATGTGATTAATAGATTAAAACAATTTACTTTTTTATCACAAGAAGATATTTCAGATATTGAAAAATCATTAAATGAAGAACCAGAAAAAAGATTAGCTCAGAAAACTTTGGCTGAAGAAATAACAAAATTTGTACATGGTGAGAATGAGTTAAGAAGAGCTATAAAAGTTACTAATGCATTATTTAGTGGGGATGTTAATGATTTAGATATCGATGAAATCGAAATGGGGTTTCATAATTTAGATTCAATTGAAGTAGATAATGAAGTTATATTGGTAGATGCTTTGATAGACTTAAAGCAAGTTTCATCAAAAAGACAAGCTAGAGAAATGATTACTAGCAATGCGATTTCAATTAACGGTGAAAAAATAAATGATGTTGAGTTTGTAATAAAAAAAGAAGATGCTTTACATAAAAAATATACTATCATCAGAAGAGGTAAAAAGAAGTATAGTGTTATAAGATTTCATTAATAAGAAAAGAACTCCTAGTCTTTAGGAGTTCTTTTAATTAACACTTTATCTATTCTATTCTTTTTAACTGATTTCACTTCAAAGATTAAATCATCTTTTTCTACTATTTCATTACTAGCTTTTTTAGGGATATATCCCAAATTTTCAATAATAAAACCGCTAAGTGTATCGTATTCATCAGATAAATTGATGTTTAAAAATCTGTTTAAATCTTGGATTTGGATTAAACCATCTACAAGAAAGTTAAATTCATCTATCTCTTTTATACTATTTTGTACTTCATCAAACTCATCGTAGATATTACCAACTATTTCTTCTAATATATCTTCCATAGTTATTATTCCATCTATCCCACCATAATTATCTAAAATAACTGCTATTTGATGGTTCTCTTCCTGCATTTTTTTAAATAAAAAATTTATTTTCATATTTCCCGGAACATAGAAAGGTTCTCTTAGAAGTTTTTTATAGTTAATTCTTTTAAGACCTGTCTTCTTAGCTTCGGTTAAAACATCTTTAACATGAATAATACCTTTTATGTTATCGATGGTTTTCTCGTATACAGGTATTCTTGAGTAATTGGCTTTTATAATAGTGTCAAGGATTTCATCTTTAGTAAGTTCCAAGTTAATTCCAAAAACTTCAGTTCGTGGGGTCATTATTGAAGTAACCTCAATGTCATCAAATCTAAAAATATTTTCAAGCATTTCTTTTTCTTCTTTTTGATAAAGACCTTGTCTTTGTCCAGATCTTATTAGTTGACGAATTTCTGATTCAGTTGTCCCTTCTATCTCTTTGTTTTTATCTAATCCAAATAACTTTACCACTCCAGTAGTTGTAATGGATAGTAACCAAACAGCTGGCTTAGTAATTATCAGCGTAACTTTAATTGCTCTAGCAGAAAATAAAGCGAACTTAACAGGATTATTCAATGCGATTTTTTTAGGAACTAATTCACCAAAAACAAGCGTTATAAAAGATAAAAGAATAGTAATGATTACAACCGCTAGATTTTGAGGTATTACAATATTAATTTTTGCGAAATAATCAACAAAGTTATTTGCTAGATTACTACCAGCAATAGCACTTGATAAAAATCCTGCTAAAGTTATCGCTACTTGGATAGCAGATAAATATTTAGTGGAATCAACAGTAATGTTTTTTAGGATAATAGCTTTTTTATTTCCTTTTTGAGCAAGCTCAAGAATTTTATTAGGATTTACAGAAACCATAGCCATTTCACTGGCCGCAAAAAAGCCATTAACTAAAATTAAAACAAAAATAAATATCAATATGTATATATCAGTCATTTTTTCTCCCTCTAAACAATGTATATTATAACATAAAGAAAAAAAAGATAAAGTTTTAGTCTTTATCTTTTAAGTATTTTTTTTGATAAATAATTCTAAGTGCGTTAAGCACACAAATTATCGCTACACCAACATCAGCGAAAATTGAGAGCCACATCCACATTAAACCTATTGTAGACATTATTAGGAAAATAATTTTTACTACAAGAGAAAATATAATGTTTTCCGCCGAGATACTTCTAGTTTTTTTAGCTATCTTTATCGCTTTATCAAGGAGTCTTATATCATTATTGATTATAATAACATCACTTACTTCAATCGCTAAATCCGTTGCACTACCTAAAGATACACCTATATCAGCGTTTTTTAGTAGTGGAGCATCGTTGATACCGTCTCCAACAAATAGCGATACTGAGTTTGTCCTAATATCGTTAAACTTAGATAATTTTTCTTCAGGTAACAGTTCAGAGTAATACTCAATTCCACCTAGTTGTAAAGCTATATCTCTAGCTGATATTTCATTATCACCTGTCAACATAACAGTATCATATTCTTTTGTAAAATCTCTTACTGTTTCCATTGAAGTTTCTTTTAATTCATCTTTAACGATAATATATCCAACGTATTCATTATCAAGAGAAACAAAAGTATAAGAACCGATTGGAAGTTTTTCATCGCTTACTTTAATATTGTTGCTTTCAAGAAATTTTCTACTACCAGCTAAAACTATTTTACCATCAATTTCTCCGCTAATACCATATCCAGGTATTTCTTTAACGTTACTAGCTTTATAAATTGGATAATTGTTATGATCTAAAATGGCTTTAGCAATAGGATGATTTGAAAACTTTTCGATTGAAGCAGCTAACATTAAGGTTTGCATATTACTAAACTCTTTAACGAAGAAATCTCCATGCGTCAAAGTTCCTGTTTTATCTAGTGCAATTAGTTCTACTTCAGTAATTGAATGAAGATATGTTGAACCTTTAAATAGTATACCATTCTTAGCGGCGGTCCCTATACCTGCATAGTAAGACAGTGGAACAGATAATACCAAAGAACATGGACAAGAAATAACTAAGAATATTGCAGCTCTATAAATATAGTCATCGATATTATCAATATGCCAAATTAATCCGTAAACCACTAATAAAGCGGCTAAGCCGACTACTATAGGTGTGTAGATTTTGGCGAACTTTGTTATAAACATTTCTCTTTTTGATTTTTTGTTAGTAGCGTTTTCTATCAAATCAATTATCTTAGCCAATGTTGAGTTTTCATATTCTTGACTAACTTTTATATGAATGACATCACCAACATTAATATTACCAGATAGAACATCATCATCAATATTGACAGTTTTGAGTTTTGACTCGCCAGTAAGCTCGGATGTATTTAGTGATGTAGAACCTAGAATCACTTTTCCATCCATCGGTATCCTTTCTCCGTTTTTAACAACAATTACATCGCCAACTTTGACTTGATCTGGGTCTTTTATAACTATTTTTCCATCAATTAGGACATTCGCATAATCTACTTTTAAATCTATTAGTGAAGAAATTTCATTCTTTGATTTTTGAACGGCACGATTTTGTAAGTATTCACCCAATGAGTATAAAATTACAACAGCTACACTTTCCTCATATTTTCCTATCCACATAGCGGCGAAAGTAGCTATAATCATTAATGTGTTTTCATTAAAAATATTGAAGTTTTTTATTCCTCTAATTTGAATCCAAAGTAATTTAGATATTAAAAAAACGTAGCCTACCCAGTATAAAATATCCTTTAGTATGTCTGTCGGAACTTCAAAAGTAGTTCGGAAAACATTATTTATAGAGGGAACAATTGTATATGCTGAAAATGTATATAAAATTAAAGCCACACCAAAAAGAACAAACTTATACTCTTTAAAAAAGTTTGTCTTTTTGACCTCTATTTTTTGTTCATAATAATGTGTTATGATATTATCTTCTAAAATATCTACAATGCCTTTAATTTCTTTTAAAGCTATATTTTCGTCATAATCTTCTTTAAAATCAACTAGTAATATTTGTTTTGCGTAATTAAACGAAGCTGAATTTACGTAAGGTAATCTCGATGTTCTTCTTTCAACTTTTGCTATACAATTTGAACAAGTGAGATTTTTCATTTCTATTTTTCTAATCATATGTTTTAAACCCGCAATTCTCAACCTATTTATATATAGTTTTATAATAATATTATACTTGAAGAATAAACTTTGTCAAATATTACTGTTAATACAACAAGATTAAGTATTTATTTGCTTAATCTTTGCAAAACCATAAGCATATGATAAAATAGTTTTGTAAAGGAAGTGAAATTTATGAATTGGTACGAAGTAGCAGAGAATTATCAAGAAGAATATGTAGATCTAACTAAGAAACTATTAAAAATTCCCACTGTTTTAGAAAATTTCAATCCGAAAAATGAAAACGCTCCTTTTGGAAAAGAAATTAAAAAAGCTTTAGATTTTATGTTGAAAACCGGTGAAAAAGACGGGTTTATTGTTAAGAATGTGGACAATTATGCTGGGCACATTGAGATGGGAGAAGGCGAAGAGGTTCTAGGTATATTAGGACATTTGGATGTCGTTCCTGCTGGAGGCAAGTGGCATAATCCACCATTTTCTGCTTATGAAGCAAATGGAAAAATTTATGCTAGAGGCGCTATGGATGACAAAGGTCCTACTATCGCAGCTTATATAGCCATGAAAATGGTTAAAGACAAAGGTATTAAATTGAATAAAAAAGTCCGATTAATTCTAGGTTGTGATGAAGAAACTGGAATGCGTGGTGTAAGAAGATACCTTGAAAAGGAACAAATGCCTGACATTGGTTTTGCGCCAGATGCTGAATTCCCATTAATTTACGCTGAAAAAGGTATTTATAGTTTTAATCTTGAAGGTAAATTTGAAGATGATTTAATCGCATCATTAGAAGCAGGAGAACGTTATAATGTTGTACCAGATGAATGTACGGTTGTTTTAAAAGTTAATAAGCAAAAGGAATTTATAAAATTTTTACAGGACACTAAAACTCATGGTAGAGTATATAAAAACACTTATACTGTGTTTGGTAAAAATGCCCATGCTGCTTGGCCTCATTTAGGTAATAATGCCATATATTTAATGGTTAACTTCTTAAAAGACCATACTGACAATCCTTTAATACATTTTATCGATAAGTACTTAAGTGCAGACCATTTAGGAAAGAAACTTGGTATAGATACTTATGACAAAGAAATGAAAGAGTTAACAATGAATACAGGTTTTGTTCATTATGATGGTAACAATGCGAAATTAGGTATTAATATTCGCTATCCTAGAAATTATGAGTTTGAAAAAGGTGAAGAAAAAATCATTAAAGCAGCTGAAACTTCAAAACTAAAATATATTTCAATGGGTAATTCAAAACCACATTATGTTTCTCCAGAGGATGAGTTAGTTAAATCATTACATGAAGCTTACATGAAATACACCGGAGATCAAGACAGTAAAATAATGAGTATTGGTGGCGGAACGTACGCAAGAATATTAAAAAAAGCTGTAGCTTTTGGCCCTAATCTTCCTGGAAATGAGGATTTAGCTCATCAGCCTAACGAGTATTTGATAATAAAAGATATGATTATTGCGGCTAGTATCTATGCAGAAAGTATCATAATGTTAGCAGGAGAATGATTTAATGCGACTTAGAAATGTTAAATATGCAAGAGAATTAATCGAGTCTTACCCAAACATTGTAATCGATAATCCAAAAAAACATGCCGGCCTTTGGCGGGATGTTTTTAGGAATGATAAAAGTATTAATTTAGAAATCGGATGTGGAAAAGGTAAGTTTATTTATGAAAAGGCAGAGAATAATTCTGAAGAGAATTTCATAGGTATAGAAAAGTTCGATTCAGTTATAGTCAGAGCTTTAGAAAAAGCAATTATTATGCCTTTATCTAATTTAAAATTGATCAGATTTGATGCTTATCATCTAGATGAAATATTTAAAGATAATGAAATAAGTAATATTTACTTAAATTTTTCTGACCCATGGCCAAAAAAAAGACAAGCTAAAAGACGATTGACTTCTCCTCATTTTCTTAAGAATTATAAAAAAATATTGAGCGAAGATGGAAGAATATATATAAAAACAGATAATTATGGTTTATTCGAATACTCAATGATGACTTTGAACGATGATGAAGACTATATTATTGAAGAAATAATGCTTGATATGTATAAAACTCTACCACAAGATAATGTTCAAACAGAATTTGAAATAAGGTTTATTAAGTTAAATAAACCAATATATTATATAAAAGCCAAACTTAAAGGAGAAAAGTGATGAAGAAGTACTATCAAGATTTAGTTAATCTTCCTGGTGTATCTGGTCAAGAAAAGTATGTCAGAAGATATATGAGAAAACACCTTGAAGAATTAGCGGACGAAATAGTAGAGGATAATTTAGGGTCTATATTTGGAGGCGTTAATTTAGATTCTGAAGGTCCTACTGTGATGATAGCTGGTCATATGGATGAAATTGGAGCTATTGTTAAAGAAATAAACAAAAATGGTTCTTTGAAACTTTTAGCGATTGGTGGAGTTAATCCAGCAGTTGTCATATCACAACATATGAATGTTGTGATTGATGACGGGACTTTTGTTCCAGGGGTTATTGGAGCTAAGCCTCCTCATTTATTAAGAGATGGCAAAACTTCACAAGTCTCAAGTTTTGATGATTTCTTTTTAGATGTTGGAGCGGATAGTTACGAACACGCTAAAGAATTAGGAATTAGAATAGG
>JAQUZK010000184.1 GCA_028691335.1 Candidatus Izemoplasmatales bacterium | reverse complement strand
AAACATTTTTAATGCTTCGGTTTCTGTAGAAGGTACATCAAAAACATAAACATAAGATTTAATCTTTGGTTCAATCTTTATTAGTTCCGATAAAAGTTTAACAGAAACCCCTCTATCTCCTGAAGGTAACTTTAAAATATTAATATTTCCTACAAGAAGACCTTCGATAACTGAATAAGCTGGTAAAACATCTACATTCCCAGCTGATATATGAAATAAGATTCCTAAAGGATATCTTCCTCTTACATTAAAATCATCCAAATCACTTATTTGACAATATTCTTTACCAAGTTCAAAATCTATCTTCTTCATTAATGATGGTTTTTCAAACATCGGTAAATGATTCTGAAAATAATCATAGGGAATATCAAATTCTTCCAATAACGGCAAAATCAAATCATCATACATTCCACTTCTTACCTTTTGAATTAACTTGTCACATGCCTCCACAACTTCACTTAGTTTTAGACTTTCCTCTTTACCTAAAGTCTCGTAACAATCCATTCTTAACTTTAAAATCAGATCCTTTTGTTGGTGATTCTCATACAATTCACCTTTGTATAATATCATCATCTCACCCCTTTAAAAGTTCATCTGCGCCTTGAGCACAAGTGGTAATATCCTTTATTCCTACTCGACCGATTATTTCTAGCCATGGTGAGCTTTCTCCGCATTCACATCCATCATGTAACACTCCTAAATCATCAGTCATTACCGATAATAATGGAGTCCCTTCAATCATTGGAGTCATCAAATTAATCAAACCCATCTTTCCATTTTTAACTGGTCTAAAAGTCTCTGGGTCCCTAATTATTACTCTAGCGTACACCGGGACATGAAAATGATGATACTTACAATCTGTATAAAGAATAGGGTGTTCAACCGCACCAAAAAACTCTACACAATCTTTTTCTTCTATTCCGAGAACCTTTCTAACCAAATGATAAAACTCATTCTTATCAACTTTTTCAGCGTAAAATTGTTTCCAACCTCCACCAACAGTTATCTTAGACCCTTTAGGCATCTTAAGATAGATACCCTCGGCATCCATTTCCTTTAACAAGAAATATGTATACGCAGGAAAACCAATTGTTCGAATTGGTGTCTTCTTCTTTGAGGCCTTAATCAATTCCTGTTTCATTAATTCTAAATCAACTTGATAACCATTCTTAGTCCATCTAATCGCATAAACTCTTTTTTTAGCTGGAGCTATATAAGTAAACCCATGAGCTGTTTTCATTATAGCCTTTTGGGAATGCCTAGTCGGTTGATATCCAAAAATCAAATAAGTTACTGGTCTAATCGACCATAACTTATGATAACTAAAAACTTTTTTAATCATCTTAAATCCACGCCATAAATCACCTATACTCATAGCTACCTTACTCTTCAATCCACTAGATGTCCCTGACGAAGTAGCCTTCACCGGCATTCTCCAAAGTGGTTTTGAAAACAGCTCATGATGTTTATAATAAAGAGTAGGCAAAAAAGGAAGATTAACTATATCTTCCATTGTA
This sequence comes from Candidatus Izemoplasmatales bacterium, assembly GCA_028691335.1. Lineage (GTDB taxonomy): Bacteria > Bacillota_I > Bacilli_A > Izemoplasmatales > Hujiaoplasmataceae > UBA2289. The sequence continues at coordinate 1,728 of JAQUZK010000184.1, read as the reverse complement.
CTAACCATATATGGATTAAAATTAGCATTATCAAGAATTTGTTTATATTCACTACAATTTTCATAATGATAAATCGCATTTTCTCTCATAGCTTTTACAAACAAATCATCAGTTTTATTTAAATCATATATTTTCTTAGTATTAAACAATTTTCTAGCAAACTTTCTTTTCATCTTTACCTCGAATTCTACTAATTCAAATAGATTGATTAAAAAACACGAAAAGAATATCCGGTCATTTTACTATCTTAATCATCTTTACCAAAATTATATCAAATTCATACATAATATTAAACAACCTGTAAGTTATTTGATTTTATAATTCTTAGTTTTATAATTTTACAAATAAAAAGGAGGACATTTTGACCTCCTTAAATACTATCAATCATTAAGCTCTGAATCCATAGTCGCTAACAACGCGCCAGTTAAATCCAAACCATTCTCCCAATACATCATTCCCGCAAGACCATTATCGATTATATATTCACTCTTTTCTCTAATCGACCTAGGGTTATCATAAGATATAAAAGTAGTCCCATCTAAACTAATAATATATGGCACACCTGCGTTGCTATCATAATGATAAGTATAATTACTGTTATTTAAATAGCCATTATTTATATAGGTATATGATACAGACCCTCCATTTGACCAACTAGACCAAGTTTGAGTATTAGAATCATAGGTTCTAGTTTGCTTAATACCATAAAAAGCAACACCTACTATAATTTTACTATTTAAAATACCATACCCATTATAAATAGCTATACTCTCTTCAATAGAACAGCTAGTTAATGTTTTACCAACGCTATTTGATAAATCATCGAAAACAGTAGATTTATACAAAGCATTTTGATAGTATCCATTATTGCTTACCATACCATAAGTCATCATATTGATATAATCAATATATTGATGTGAATTTTCCAAATCATACCGAGGTGGTTGCCACATCCCTCCAGCAATAGCCGCAGTCACAAGATGATTTGGATTATTTTCTTTTACTTTAGTGTAAATAACTCGCATCATCTCGGTAAACCTAGTTGATTCGGAATCCGTTGGTGTCTCCCAATCAATATCAACACCATCAAAACCATATTGGTTAATAAGAGAAACTATATTATCCGCAAAATTGTTAATCCTAGTAGAATTAGATGCTATAGAAGACCAATCTGAATCTGGCGCAATAGAAAATATTACCCAATTACCTTTCTCACGAGCTTTAGGCATAATATAAGTATTAATATTAGCTAAAACACTCGTTCCTGATAAAGTACCTACAGAATTAGCTGTAATAAAAGCACAATTTATTATATCTAAAGTATCAAAGAAAGAGTCTGTGACTAGATTATAATCTCTATATATATAACTTGAAGTAATCGGTGAACTTAATGATTTATAACCCTCTACTTCAATCTCATAGTTCTTAGTCAAATTATGCACTCCTAATTCGATAACCGCAGTTAAACTAATAATGCTCAGTTGATAAGGTCTATAATAAACACCAGAATCGCTGATAATCTCTGGATTGCTCGACTGCCAAGAAATCGAGTAATCCAAATATGATTCTGGTAAACTAATATCTTCCGATAATAAATCTGGTATTAACTCATCTAAATACGCTTCAATGTCACTCCAATCAATTACCTCCCACTTTGCGTAAAGGGTAATATTTCTAGAAGGCATTGTCAATAGGTCAAATGGTGTATTAAGCAAAGCGTCTAAATAC
>JAQUZK010000183.1 GCA_028691335.1 Candidatus Izemoplasmatales bacterium | reverse complement strand
TCTTAAAATCTTTGTGAGTTAAAATCATTTCAATGCCATCTAAATCTCTTGCCTTCGAATCATCTATATTTACAATTCTTGCATATGCATGAGGCGATCTCAACACTTTAATTATTAAAGTATCTTTTTCCGCAAAATCATCAGTAAATGCTTTTCTACCCTTCATTATTCCTAAGCCATCTATTGACTTAGTAATATTATTAACAACCCTCATGATTCATCTCCCAAATATTTCTTTATCGCTTCATGTTGGGCAACATAGCCTGTGCATCTACATAAATTACCGACTAAATATTTTTTGATTTCCTCATCATTAGCTTCTCTATTTTCTTTTTTTAAAGCATATACCGTAAGTGCCATTGAAGGGTTACAATATCCACATTGATCAGCGCCTAACTCTCCAAAATAATGAGCGATTTTTTCCGCTTCTTTCTCTATACCTTCTACTGTAGTAACTTCATGACCAACACATCTTACCGCAAGCATTGAACACGAAGGTATAGGTTTGCCATCTAACAAAACTGTACACACACCACAACTGATATTGTCACAGCCTCTCCTGACAGAAGAGTAATCATATCTCCTAAGTACATCTAGCAAATATTCACTTGGTTCAATTAAAAACTCTCTTTTCTTACCATTAACCACAACATCAATTTTCATATTACATCACCTCACGAAGTGCTCTTTTTAAATAAGTTATCATCAACAAAGAACGGTACTCCTTTGATCCCCTCATATTACTACCTAAAGTAATTTCATCTTCAATTAATTTTTCTACATTGCCAAAATCTATTTCATTAAAGGAATTTACTGTATTTAAATATTCACAAGTGTTCAAAGCTAGCTTTGCTATACCTGGCCTTGAACCAATAGCTACCATAACTTTACTATCTTTCGCAACAGTAATGTTTAAAGTGGCGAAATCTAAATGCGTCTTACTAACTTTATGAAAATATCCTTTCTTTTCTTTCTTAGGAATCACTACACTTATCAACAAATCATCAGGCACTTTTTTCATTGCCATAAAATCATTGATATCAATTTCACCCAAAGAATAAAAATTAAGTTTAGCTTCTAGTACTAATAAGCATCCTAATAAATCAGAAAAAGCATATCTTCCCATTATACTTCCACCGATTGTCGCAATATTTCTAACACTGATTCCCATTATTTGAGAACAAGCTTCACTTAAAATTCCTGAAGCAATTTTTTTAATATCTTCATTGATTTCAATTTCCCGTAAAGTTGTCATAGCTCCTATTTCTAAATTATTTTTATGACTATTTATATAACATAGTCCAAGATTCTCTAAACCAATTAGTTTATCAACCTTCTTGATTGATATTTTCGACCAAGCTCCACCGGCAATAAATTTATTGTTCAAACTTTCTTTCATCAAAGCTACTGCCTCTTCTTTTTTTTCAGGAGCTATGTATTCTTTAATATCCATATTAATAATCAATCCTTCCTATATCAATTTTTTTAAGTCATCTACTTTATCTATATCTAATAATATATATCTGTCATTGACATCTATTATTTCAAAATCATATTGATTCCTAAAATCCTTAAGATTATCTTTATCAGTATTTAATATTTCTTTAGACATACTATAATCAAAATATATCGGATGACCTAAATGTTTATCAAAACTCGGAACTCTAATCCGCTTATTTCCTTTAATTAAGTTATAATAAGTAGTCAAATCTACCAAGGGATAATCACCTGGTATAATAAAAAAATTATGATTCACATGGCATACTCCTGCTTTAACAGAAGAAAACATACCTAAATCATAATTTTCATTATATATTATTTTAACCTTATTCATATTACTTAATAACGTGCTAATCTCATCGTGATAATAACCTGTCACAACAAAAACTTCTTCGCATACTTCGAGCATAGTTTTAATGGTATGAAGTATTAAAGCTTTACCCTTAAATACCGCACACATCTTATTGGTATTAAATCTTGAAGAAAATCCGCCTGCTAGAACAATGCCTTCGTACATGAAAATCTCCCTTATATAAAATTTGTATTTCGTTTTTAAAAATTAATAATAACCTAAAAATTGTAAGGATTATTATAGCATAAATCATTAAAAAATGCTATAACACGGCAAAAAACAATCAAAAAAACCTATTTTTTTTAAAAAAACTCGTAAACAATTTAATTACGTTTACGAGTTTGTTAATTACCCTATTTCTTTTCAACAACCGTACCAGAACGATAAGCATTTAATAACTGTAATAAATCATTAATTTTCGATTGGATTTCCTCACCCTTATTAGTATCGTAAATGTAAGTTCTTCTTGTATTAAGCTCTTCTGATCTCGTTACGGATACTATGTCTTTTTCTTTAGCTATTAATTCTTGATAGTTATTAAAACGATCATGTGATACTAAGAAGTATGCGTGCGAGTCAGAAATTAGAGTATATCCTCCGATATTTGTTTTATCGTGATATTGCTTGCTCATTCCTCCATCGATACTATAAATTCTTTTATCCGCAAGAACAACTTGATCTCCCTTAGTAATATCTAAAGGAACATGACCATTAATTACTTTTGATTTATCAAAATCTAAATCAAACTCATCATAAATCTTCTTTAAAACTTCTTTTTCTAATCGATATTTATAATATGGATTATTTATTTCCTTATGAGTATTTTTATCCTTGATAAAATATCTTTCAAAAGTCTTCATCGAATGTTTCCCAAAAAGCGGTGAAGAAGAGCTTTGCCAAAGAATATAAAAGAAGTCACTGTCATAATTATTTCTTTCATATCTATTCAAAAAAGCAGACCTAACTAAACGATCAAATTCATCAAAAAGCGCTCTTCCCGAATAAATTTTACCATTGATTTCTTGTCTAAAGAAAGTTTTGTCTTCATTTAAAGGTACCGCCGCATGAAACAAAAGATTATTATTATATTTTAAGTACATAGAACCATTTTGAATTAGGTATCTTGCATGTTTTTGTAGCATTTCATTATGTAAAAAAAGTTGAGTTAAATGATTAATAATTTCTTCTTCTTCATCTGTTAGCTTATAAGGATTATCTTTATCGATAGTAGGAAAATTACCATCAAGTAAATCATAAGTTATTCCGTCAATAGCAAGCTTACTATTATCAAAGTCTATTTTGTCTAGTAATAGCCTATCCTCCAAGTTAAATCCTGGTTTTCTAGAAATAACTTGTCTTTCGAGCTTAAACTGAATTATAGATATAGCTTTATGTATTCTTGCAATAAAACTCAAATCTTCAGTCTTTGAATAGT
>JAQUZK010000182.1 GCA_028691335.1 Candidatus Izemoplasmatales bacterium | reverse complement strand
CTTTTAATAGTGTCAAGTTCACATGGTTTTTAGTCTTTGATCATAAGGCATGTTATAAATTTATCCTTAACAATATGTTCATTTAATAAAGGTGCTAGAAACGACATAAAATCGACTGTTCAAAGTAAAGGGTCCATATCGTCAAATTTGATATGAAAATACATTTTTATTTCTAATTAGCAATTGTCTTATTTTTTGTGAAAAAAGATTATTATAATAGGAATATCTCATGATAAAATATTAGGAGGTGAGGTGCAAGATGAAAGAATCAGACTTAATTACAGGAACTTATCAAATGCTTGAAAAAGGGGTCATCTATGATGCAAGCAAGATCTATCATGATCATTTCCATCCCTTATTTAATTAAGAGAACTATTATCAAGTATTATCTAGAATGGTTAAAAACAGTCGACTAATTAAAGTCGCTAAAGGACTTTATTATAGTCCTGAATATAAAAATGGTAATCAAGTTCCACTAACGCAAAAACATATAAAGAAATTTATGTTGCCACATCATGGACTAGGTTTTGCGGTTGGTGAATCATTATATTACAGGTTAAAACTAACATCTAAGAAACCATTAAATTATACTTATTATGTAAATCATATTCAAGGAAAAACTAGAACAATTCAAAATTCCAAATTTATTAGAATTTACTCTGAAATTAATGATAACATTATAAAACACATTGAATGTATCGATATCTTAGAACATTTTGAATCAATCCATAATATCAATCCAGAAAACTTCAATCAATATATCAGTTCATTCTTAAACGGCTACGATGATAAAATCATGAACCACGCCATCGTAGTTATTAAACCTAAGAAAAGAAGCATCGCCTTTCTTAAAGAAATATTAGATGAAAATAGCATTGATCATACATTAGGTTTTTATTTATCGACAACTTCTAAATATCATATCCCTAAGTGGAAAACAGGGTTTTAGCACATAGTTGCTAAAACCCTGTTTTATTTTAATCTAATAGTGACCTAAAAAAAGAATTTAATTTAGAAATAATCAAACTTATATCGCTGCCTGTCCAATTATCACTTCTTTCCATATTGTTAATCAACATATCACTTTGAAGTAAGTCCTCCATCATGTCAACATATTGATTTAGAGATTTTATCTTTTTTGTATTAATAAAGAGTGCTTCAACGATATCAATGATCATTATTTTTGAATATTTAAAATTACTGATTAAGTAAAATATATCATATAAGTCTTTCATTCTCGTTGAGAGTATGCCAAAGCCAATAAACGAACTAGTCTTTTCCACAATCATTTGTTCAACCGGGTTGGCTAGTAACTCAATCCCTTCATCTGAAGATATTAAATCAAATAATATCGATGATTGCCTTATTTGGTAATTTGTGTGTATGCCTATATCGAGTTTAAGCTTTAGTGTATTATCAGATTTATCCTTGAACAGTAAGATAACTCTCTTCCCTTCATAACTTTCATGTTTCAAAGCGCTGATTTGATCTTTAACTACGGTAAAAGAAATTCCATTCCCTGTGTCTATAGATCCAATTTGATTTAATACTTTAACCAAATTTTGATCCGTGATACTTAACCTAATTAAATCTATATCTACATCTTCGGTACTTCTCCTAATCTCTTTTGATAGTTGATACATAATGGTACCACCTTTAAACAGAACAGAATCTTTATAATAAGACATTGCTAATTTCATCATAAATATTTCCTGACAAACTTTCACTCTAGCTCTGTTTTGTTTAAAACCATCGTTTCTAATAAGTTTAACCAAATCAATTAAAGTCATGTTTTCTCCCTTACATAATAGAATTTTGAACTACTCTGGCAATCTTCTTATATGATTTAAAATTCTTTGCGTAGCCCATAAGTTTATTAAAATCAATAATGTCTTTCTTTTCTCTAAATTTTCTTAGAATATGATGATACTCTTCAAATGAGAGTTTTTTCTCGTACCGAATCAGTTCAATCAACGAGCGTTCTAAATCATATACTCTTATTCGAACTTCATCTATTGTCTTTGACTCCACACCAATCAAATGATAGTCATTAGACATAAATATCTGCTTTACCTCAGGAGAATTAATTGGATAAGCACTTCTTGGTGTTGCCACATATGTGTATTCAGGTATATAGTCTGTAACGCCATGAAATTGAAAGGCAGATTGCAATGTCAAAACCGTGTCATCTCTTTTAAGAAACATTTCTGGTAAATCAAAAAAAACATCCCTATCAGAGTATAGCCCTGGTTTTACTTTTTTTATTTCCTTGCGTTTTAGTGCTTTTTTAATTTGATAGTCACTATTATAGCGTTTTATCATTTCTTTATAAGTATAGAACATTGTTATCACCCAAGTATATTTTAAAGTAAAACTATGCTTTTGTCAATCATATGCATAGATTTACTTCAAATTTACTCTTAAAATCTTTTATGGAAATAAGATATCAACCCAGGGACAGTACCATCAAACACTAATCATTGTTAACAATCCAATATACTAATCTTCTAAAGCCAGCATATCTCTTACCTTTATAATACTCACTATAATGTATAATTTCTTCTTTTTTTAACCCAAGACTATTTAATATGTCTAGTAACTGCCTTTTTGATTTCTCCATATTGTAATCACTATAATCCAAATATTTAATAAGCTCTAAGAATTCTAAAACATGACTATTTTCTATGTTGATTTCAAAAGGTGGATAAGACACAACCACTTTCCCATCGTATAAATGTTTAGATCTTGTATGTATCGATACATTGTTTGATAAAATCTCATAAAATGAAGAAACTTGGGAAGTGAATTTATACTTATATAAAAGATACGCCCCTGTTCTAATGCCTTGGTTTTTTTGCAAATACTTTTTATCTATAACATCTTTAAGTGATGGTTTTAAATGCGAGAATTTCTTAGTAGAACTAGGAACATAATATACCCCATTTTCGTAACGTTTTAATATGCCAAAAGAAACCAAATAAGAAACCATTTGATTTAAAGTATTGATATTTTCGATCTTTAATACATCTTGAATCTCATCTCTAACAATAGGTTCTCTTTCATCGAAAGCATCCATAATTATACTTGCATTCATGTTATCACCTCAATAATGCAATATTTTTTATATACTTATTATATCATTATCGAACGTTAAAGTAAACAAGATTAATTAAAAGAAAAAAGATACTATGCTAAATAGTTTCAACTGATGTAATTTACCAATTTTTAGACTTTTTGGCATTTAGCATATCGAAAATAAAAAGGATACCCAATCAATAAAGATTAGTTATCCAAAGATGACT
>JAQUZK010000012.1 GCA_028691335.1 Candidatus Izemoplasmatales bacterium | reverse complement strand
AACTCTAGCGTAAAACTTATAATTACAGATGGTGTTGATTCAGTTTACGTTGTTAAACGCAAAACTAAACCATCTGATTTAGATTTTTATAAGTCGATTGAAGAAGGAATGGGTATAAAAGCCAAATGTTATGCTCAATTCGATAATTATTATAATGAGGTAACTTTAAGCATTTTAAATATCGCAAGATCTGAAACAATTATTGATGACAATAGACGTGAAGACAATTACGAATTTAAGAGAGTTGAGTTACATTTACATACCAAGATGTCAACTCTGGATGGAGTAAATAAAATAGAGGATTACGTCGATAGAGCTCTTTCTTACGGACACCAAGCTATTGGTGTTAGTGATCACGGGTCTTGTCAAACTTTTCCAATATTAGAAAAATATACAAAGAACAAACCGATTAAGCCTTTGTATGGTTTAGAGATGGTCTATGTTAATGATGAAGAAATAACTATAACTAAAGGTGAAAGACAAGGGTTATTGTCTGAGATGACTTTTGTGATTTTTGATATTGAGACTACTGGATTATCTTTGAACTATGATACAATTATTGAAATCGCTGGTATAAAGGTTAAAAACGGGACTATTTTAGGTGAATTTTCTGAACTTATTGATCCAGAAATGACAATATCAAAATTCACTGAAAATCTAACGAAAATTACTAATCCAATGTTAAAGGGAAAAAGAAAAATCAAAGAAGTTCTTAAAGACTTCCATGATTTTTCCAAAGATTGTGTTTTGGTTGCTCATAACGCAAATTTTGATGTTGATTTTCTATCTTACAATTATCGTGAGTTGGGAATTGACAATAAAATAAATCCTTCTATAGATACTTTAATGCTAGCTAAAGCTTTAATAACTGATAAGGCTAGATTTGATTTAAAGAGTTTAAGTAGATACTATAAAGTCAATTTAGATGGACATCATAGAGCTATAAATGATACAAAAGCATTGTTTGAAATATTTTTACATTTAGTAAAGAATTTGAGAAAAAATGGAATTACTCGCTTTCAGGATATCAATTTAGTAATCAATCCACAAGAAGTATATAAGTTTCCTTACCCAAAACATATTAATTTGTTAGTTAGAGAACAATCTGGTTTGAAAAATCTATATAAAATTCTTTCTGAAGGTTTAACAACATATTATGATCGAGAAGCAAAAGTACTCAAGTCATATCTAGACAAACATCGTGAAGGTCTTTTGGTTTCAAGTGGTTGTTTTAATTCAATATTTTTTGATATAGCTCTTAACAAAACTAGAAGAGAGTTAGTAAAAGAAGCCAAATACTATGATTATTTAGAAGTTCAGCCTTTGAGTTATTTCCGATTTATGGAAACAGAAACTCCTAATTGGAAAAATGTAATACAAAGAGTGATAAAGAAAATTGTTGAAGTAGGAAAAGAGTTAAATATACCGGTAGTGGCTACCGGAGATGTTCATCACTTAGATCCTAGTGACTATAAGTATAGAGAGATTATGATTAACACTCCTTTAGTTGGGGGAGGCGGTTTTCACGATCTTTATTATAAGGATTTAAAACCTAATCAATACTTTATGACAACAGAAGAAATGATGGAAGAATTTAGTTTTTTAGGAACTGATGTTGCTTATGAAATAGTAGTTAAAAATTCACAAACTGTTGCGACCATGGTTGAAGAGATAACTATTATACCAAATGAGTTATATGCACCAACTGATGAATTTTTAGCGGAAAAAGGAATACCTTCGATAAGCCATAAAGTTGAAAACATGGTTAAAGAAAAAGTTGAAGAAATTTATGGTTCTCCATTACCTGAAATTGTTAAAAAACGTGTTGATAAAGAGTTATCTTCTATTATCGAACATCATTTTTCAACAATCTATTATATTTCTCACTTGTTAGTAAAAAAATCATTAGATGATGGATATCTAGTAGGTTCTAGAGGTTCTGTCGGTTCTTCTTTTGTGGCTACATTGATGGATATTACTGAAGTTAATCCTTTGCCACCTCATTATGTTTGTCCTAAATGCCATTTTACTGCTTTTAAGAAAACTGAAGAAGAAAAGCAATTATATGGTGAAACCGAGTTTGAAAAGGAAAATAGTGATGTTTTTGAGAATACAGACTGTGGGTGGGATTTACCAAAAGCTGAATGCCCTATTTGTTCTACTCATTTGATAAGGGATGGTCATGATATACCTTTTGAAACTTTTTTAGGTTTTAAAGGTGATAAAACTCCAGATATAGATCTTAATTTTTCTGGTGAGTATCAAAGTGAAGTTCATGAATATATCAGAAAACTATTTGGAACTAATTATGCTTTTAGAGCTGGAACTATTGGAACGTGTGCCGCAAAAACTTCTTTTGCGATGGTGAAAGAGTATTATAACAAACTTAATTTAAAAAGAAAAAAACAAGGTTTAGAGCCAGTTTCAGTAAGACACGCCGAAATGGCGAGGTTGGCTAAAGGAATTGAAGGTTCAAAGAGAAGTTCCGGACAACATCCAGGAGGAATTGTAGTTGTTCCAAATAATCGTTCTATATTTGATGTTACTCCTATTCAATATCCAGGTGATTCAAAAGATACTAATTGGAAGACAACTCATTATGAGTACCATTCATTTGAAAATAATCTATTTAAATTAGATGTTCTTGGACATGATGATCCAACTGTTATTAGATATTTGATGGATTTGGTAAAAGGTAATCCTCAAGATTTTCCTTTTGATAATCCTAAAGATATTCCTGTAGATGACGCTGATGTTTATGGAATGTTATCAGGGACGGAAGTTTTAGGGTTGACTAGTGATGATATAATGTCTGATGTAGCTTCATATGGAGTTCCAGAGTTGGGGACTAGTTTTGTTAGAGGCATGTTATCTGAATCTAAACCTAGATCATTCGCGGATTTAGTTAAGATATCCGGTTTATCTCATGGTACAGATGTTTATTATGGTAATTCTCAATCTTTAATTTTAGGGAAAAACAGAGAGTTTGGAAAAATAGATTTTAAAGATGTTATCGGCTGCCGTGATGATATTATGGTCGATTTAATCTCTTTTGGTTTACAACCGACATTAGCTTTTGAAATTATGGAGTTTGTTAGAAAAGGAAAAGCTATTACTAATCTTAGTAAATGGGCTTCCTACGCAGACGAGATGAGAAAATATAAAGTTCCAGAATGGTATATTTGGTCTTGTTCTAAAATTAAGTATATGTTCCCTAAAGCCCACGCTACTGCCTATGTTTTAATGGCTATGAGAATTGCTTGGTTCAAGCTTTATCAACCTATTTATTTTTATTCGGCTTACTTTTCAAAACGAGCTGTAACATTTGATGTTGATGTATTATACGGTGGAGAAGATTCTATAATAGAAAAGCTTAATGAAATTAAAGCAAAAGGAAAAGATGCTTCAAATAGAGAACAAGATTTACAAACAGTATTGGAAGTTGCGCTTGAAATGGTTAAGAGAAATTTAAGTTTTAAACCAATAGATTTATACAAGTCTGAAGTAAAAGATTTTGTTATATCTGATGATAAAAAATCATTAATTCTACCGTTTATAGTTATCGACTCAATGGGTGATAAAGCAGCTCAGTCTATTGTTGATGCTAGAAAAGAAAAAGAGTTTATATCGAAACAAGATATAAAAGATAGAACAAAATTATCAACTGTTTTGTTTGAAAAATTAGAAGATTTAGGAGTTTTTGATGGTATGATTGATAAAAATCAAATTTCAATTTTCGATTTTTAAAAAATCTTCATACAAACTTCATAATTTTGTATTATAATATTATTCGAAAGTATTATTAGGAGGTATTTACATGAGAATGAATAGTTCAAATCCCGTTTTTAAATCAGCAAGAAGTTATGCTTATGTTAGCGATAAACCATTAACTTATGCGAATGTAGCTATAAAGACTGTTTTATTGATAGCTGTAGCTGCTATTTCTGCATATTTAACTTTGACTAACTTAAACGAAATTAGTTGGACATGGGTAATTGGAGCGATGATTATTGCTTTCATATCTGTAATAGTAGGGACTAGATCGGTTAAACTAGCGCCAATCTTTGGTGTTATTTATGCCGCTGCCGAAGGAATGGTTCTAGGAATAGTTTCGTTGATGTATGCTTTAGAGTTTGAAGGAATTGTGCCAACAGCAATATTGACAACAGGAGTTGTGTTTGTGGTTATGTTATTGCTATTTGCGACAAATATCATTAAAGTTAATCAAAAGTTTGCTTCATTTATGGTTGTAGCTTTAATAAGCGTAATAATTATGAGTATCTTAACCTTCATAATCCCATCACTTTATAATAGCGGATTCTATTACTTAATAGTAATTGTTTCAGCTGGTTTATCAGCGTTCTTCTTATTATTGGATTTTCAAAGAATCAAAGATTTTGTAGATTCAGGAGCTGATCAACAAGTTGGTTGGATTCTATCTTTAGGATTAATGGTTACAATCGTATGGATTTACATCGAAATGTTAAGATTACTAGCTATCACATCAAGAAGATAGTAGTTTACTCTTGTTAAAAAAATTTTATTTGTTATAATATAGTTAATACTGAGATAAAGCACTAGTAGTTAGACTTTTATGATTTAAGAGAATAATGCATTTGCTGCGAGCATTTAATCAAAAACTAACGAATTCAGCTTTGGAGTGAGACTAATCCTCTCCGTAGATCTTGCGTTAAAAGATTATAAGTGCTAGTTTTTACTAGAACTAAGGTGGTACCACGGTTATTTATAATCGCCCTTAATAGGGCGATTTTTTTCTTTATATTAATGGAGGTTTTTTATGAAAAATAAGTTAAACGAAATGATTATTCAAGCAGAAAAATCAATTATGAGTTGTAAAACTTATAATGATGTTTTGGATGTAAAAGCAAAGTATTTAGGGAAGAAAAGTGATTTCAACGATTTAATGCAGGAGTTAAAGAACCTGCCTAATGAAGAAAAACCATTATTTGGTAAACTCATTAATGAAGCTAAACAAGAAATATCAAAACTGATTGATGAGAAAAGAGAAGAACTGGAAAAAAGCAAGATTAACGATTTGTTAAAAGCACAAGCAATTGACATCAGTTTGCCAGGAAGAGATTTTACTTTAGGACATAAACATGTTTTAACAAAAACTGTAGAAGAGATAGAAGATATTTTTGTAGGTTTAGGTTATGAAATAAAAGAAGGTCCTGAGATTGAATCGGATTTATATAATTTCGAAATGTTGAATCTTCCGAAGGATCATCCGGCTAGAGAAATGCAGGATTCTTTTTATATCACTGAAGAAATATTAATGAGAACACACACATCGCCAGTGCAGGTAAGAAGTTTATTGGCAAATGCGGAACGCAAGCCCATGAAAATAATTTGTCCAGGTGTTGTTTATAGAAAAGATGATGATGATCAGACACATTCACATCAATTCATGCAAGTTGAAGCTTTAGTAGTTGATGAGTTAACTACTCTAGCTGATTTAAAAGGGACTCTATTATTAATAGCCAAGAAATTATTTGGAGAAAATAGAGAAATTAGATTACGACCTTCATATTTTCCGTTTACTGAACCATCAGTTGAAGTTGATGTAAGCTGTTTTAAATGTAATGGAAAAGGATGTTCGATGTGTAAAAGTACTGGATGGATTGAAATTTTAGGTGCCGGAATGGTAAATAATAATGTATTACAAGCAGCTGGTTATGATCCTATGAAGTACCAAGGATTTGCACTTGGAATGGGTATAGAAAGAATAGCTATGCTAAAATACGGAATAGAAGATATCAGATTATTATATACTAATGATTTGCGATTCAATTCTCAGTTTTAAGGTGGTGATTTAGATGAAGATATCATTAAATTGGTTAAATACATATTTTAAAAATAAACTTGATGGATTTGATTTAGTAAAAAAATTCAATTTAATGAGTCAAGAGGTATCTAGTTTTGAAAAACTATTAGATATCAATGGGCTTGTGATTGGACATGTTAAATCTATGGAAAAACATGAAAACGCAGATAAGTTAAATGTTTGTCAGGTTGATGTAGGTAATGAAATCTTGCAAATTATTTGTGGGGCTCCAAACGTAGATGTTAATCAAAAAGTAATTGTAGCGAAGGTAGGAGCGGTTTTACCAGGTGATTTTAAAATTAAAAAGGCGAAAATTCGTGGTGTAGAGTCTTTTGGAATGATTTGTTCATTACAAGAACTAGGAATCCAAGAATTTGACAGTGATGAAAAAGGTATATATGTTTTAGAATCAGATGCATCTTGTGGAGAAAATCCTTTACAATATTTAGGTTTAGATGATTTTGTTTTAGAGTTAGATTTAACCGCTAATAGATCAGATTTACTTTCTTATCGTGGAGTTGCTTATGATGTTGCTTGCATGTTAGATCTTGATATAGAGTTTAGAAAAGTAAAAGTAGATAGAGAGCCTAAAGAAAACCCTGTTAGTATTTATACTCAAACTAAAGACAGTTCAGTTTATTATGGCCAAGTATTAGAAGGCGTAAAAGTCAAGGATAGCCCATACTGGTTGAAATCAAGACTAATTGCATCGGGAATTAGACCTATCAATAATGTTGTTGATATTACAAATTATGTGATGCTAGAGTACGGACAACCTTTACATGCTTTTGATTATGAAAAAATAAAAAGTGATAGAATAATTGTTAGAGAAGCAATTACTGGAGAAAAAATAACTACTTTAGACGGAGAAGAAAGAACTTTACTTGATGGAGATATTGTAATTACTGATGGGGAAAAACCAATTGCTTTAGCTGGAGTAATGGGAGGTTTAGATACTGAAATTGACAATTCTTCAACAACTATACTTCTAGAAAGTGCTATATTTAATCCTGTGAAGGTAAGGAAAACCGCTAACAGGCTTAATTTAAAAAGCGAGTCTTCTAGTCGTTTTGAAAAAGGAATAGACTATCAAGAAACTTTGAACGCTTTAAACTATGCTTGTAGCTTGTTAGTAGAACTAGCAGATGCAAAAGTTATCGGTAATCCAAGTTTTTATAATAACATTAACTCAAAGAAAAAAACTATTAAACTTAGTCTAGATAAGATTAATTCTATAACAGGTTATGCTTTTACTGTTGAAGTTGTCGAAGACATCTTTAGAAGATTAAGATTTTCATACAAATATCGAAATGACCAATATATAATTACTGTTCCATCAAGAAGACCTATGGATAGTTATCAAGATATTATAGAAGAAATCGTCAGAATAAATGGTTATGATAAAATTCCTGTTTCACTACCCATAACACCTACCCAAGGGGGCTTGAATCATAAACAAAGTGTTATTAGACAAATTAGAAACTACTTTGTAGGAAAAGGTCTTTCGGAAACAAAAACATATTCTTTAGTATCTTTAGAATTAGCTACTCTTTTTGATCAAGAAGAAAGTGAAACCATTAGAATCCTTAATCCTTTAACAAAGGAAAGAGAGTACTTAAGACATTCGATTTTACCTTCTTTGATGGGAGTATTAAGTTATAATAAAGCTAGAAAAATAGATGATGTATTGTTGTTTGAAATTGCTAACACTTATTTTAAAAATGGAGAAAAACTTAAATTAGCAGCGCTTATTTCAGGAAAAATAAATAATTCAACTTGGCAAAAAATGAATTGTGAAATTGATTTTTATTATATAAAAGGCTTATTAGAAACTTTATTCAAGGAATTAGGAATTACAGAATATAGTTTTGAACTTTCTAAAGAGACATTACCACAGTTACACCCTGGTATAAGTGCTTTAGTAAAAGTGAATGATCAAGTATGTGGATTTCTAGGTAAAATTCATCCAGAAACAGAAATTAAAATAGGTTTGAAGGATATATTCGTTATGGAGATTGACTTAAGCAATATTTTGAATCGAAATCAAACAAATGTGTTGGGGTATAAGGAAATCTCAAAGTATCCTAGTGTGAATCGTGATTTAGCTATTTGGCTTGATAAAAATATTAGCGCTAAAGAAGTTGTGAGTGTAATCAAAGAAGTCGGAAATAAAACATTGAACTCAGTGGAAATATTTGATGTCTATTATGATGAAGAAAAATCAAATTTAAAATCAATTGCTTTGAGTTTAGAGTTTTCAAGTTTTGATAGAACTCTTGAAACAAAAGAAGTCGATAATCAAATAAATAAGATTACTGATGCTTTAAACAATAAATTAAACGCAAAACTAAGAGGTTAAACGATCAATTTTGATCGTTTTTCTTTAAAAATGGCTGATTTTTAAGATAGACCTTGATATTAAGTCTATATTTAGATAAAATATTCATTGACTCATTTTTCTACGAGGTGTGAAATGCTAAAGTATATTTTAAAAAGATTAATCTTGATGATAATAAGCATGATTGTAGTGTTAGCTTTTACCTACATGATTTTGAATGTTTCCATGACGTTGAAGTGGACAAGATTAACATTTACTGAAGCATTTTCTGTTCACTGGGAAGGTTTTAAGCTATATTTAGGTAATATAATAAATGATTGGGACTGGGGAACATCGATGAAGGGCGTTGATGTTTGGCAATTATTAGGGAGAAAATTATTAATATCTCTTAAATATAACTTTGTCGCACTTTTTGTATATGTCCCATTTGGAGTTTTATTAGGAGTAATAGCTGCGGTTAAGAAGAATAAGTTAACTGATTATATTATCTCAGCTTTTTCTATGGTCTTTAACGCAATTCCTTCCTTTATAATAATTTTCTTTTTGGTAATCTTTGTTGGATACAAATGGGGACTATTAGTTCCTCAGGAACCGTATTATAGCGCTCCGTTTTTAAAACAGATAGAAGGATTGGCTATACCGGTTATCGCTTTATCAGTTGGACCGATGGGTAATTTTGCTCAAATTGTTAGAGGTGAAATAATCGAGAACTTAAATAGTGAGCATTTCATTCTTTTAAGAACCAAAGGATTAACAAGAAAACAAGCAATCTTTAGACATGCTTTAAAAGATTCATTGATAACTGTCATACCACAAATTATACCTACATTTGTTTTCGTGATTGGCATGAGTTTTTTTATCGAGTCTGTCTACAATATACAAGGTATCGCTAATTTATTCCTGGATTCAATAATTATGCCTACCAGTATGTATAGTTATCTTTATATAGACGTTCCGGTAGTAGTGGCTATAGGTATTCTACTTTACGGTACTATTATGGTTACATCTTTGTTTGCGGATATCTCCTTATCAATTCTTGATCCTAGAATTAGAATTACTGGTAAAAAGTAGTAAAAATATGAGATTTTTCTCATATTTTTTTTCTTAATATTTAAGTATGGTTTATACCGTGATATAATTACTTGACAATATTATTTGTGGGAGGATATATGAATAAAATTATTACTGTTGAAAATCTTTATAAGAGTTACGGTCATACAAAAGCTGTAAATGGTATTGATTTTTATGTTGATGAGGGGAGTTTATTTGCTTTTTTAGGCCCTAATGGAGCTGGAAAAACAACTACAATCAATATTCTATCAACTTTACTAACAAAAGATGATGGAGAAGTTATAATAAATGGGATTAAAATTGGCGAGAATGAAGATGATATCAGAAAATCTATTGGGATAGTTTTTCAAGAAGGGGTTTTAGATCCATTATTATCAGTAAAAGAAAATCTTGAAACGAGAGGTAGTTTTTACGGCTTAACTAAAGATGTTTTAGCTGAAAGAGTTGAGGCAGCTTTATTAGTTACTGGAATTCAAAACATTGCGAGTAGAAAGTACGGTAGTTTGTCTGGCGGACAAAAACGTAGAGCGGATATCGCTAGAGCTTTAATTAACGCTCCAAAGATATTGTTTTTAGATGAACCCACGACTGGATTAGATCCACAGACAAGAAAAAGAGTTTGGAATACGATTATTGATTTACAAAAAGAACAAAAAATGACAGTGTTTTTAACTACTCATTATATGGAAGAAGCAGACAAGGCGGATTATGTAGTTATTATTGATAATGGAAAAATCGTAGCCAAAGGAACTCCTTCATTTTTAAAGGATAATTATTCTAAAGATTTACTTAAAATCAAGCCGATTAACAGTTCTATATTAGAAAAAAACTTGAATAGTAGAAATATATTGTTTGAGAAAAAGATAGATATATACCAAGTTAAATTAGAAAATTCTTTGGAAAGTATCGATATAATTAATATGAACAAAGACAATATTGAGTCTTTTCAAGTTTTGAATGGTACTATGGATGATGCGTTTATAAATATTACTGGGAAGGAGATAAGAGAATGATTTTTAGCTTAGTAAAAAGAAATCTTAAGTTATATTTTCGTGATAAAACATCAGTTTTCTTCTCTCTTTTAGGGGTTTTCATTATAATTGGGTTGTATGTTATTTTTCTTGGAAAAATGATGGTTAGTTATACAGAATCTGTGATTCCAGAAAACGCTAAGTTTATGATGACAAGTTGGATAATGGCCGGTGTAATCTCGGTTACTACAGTTACTACTTGTAATGGCGCTTTTGGTATTATGGTTGAAGATACAGCTTTAAATAAACTTCGTGATTTTAAAGTGTCGCCAATCAAGCGGTGGCAACTTGTACTATCTTATATAATATCTAGTATGATCGTTGGCATTATTATGAGCTTGTTGACATTTGTAGCTAGTGAAGTATATATTTACTTAGAAGGTGGTTCAATTGTATCCTTTACAGCATTCATAAAAATTATTGGTATGATATTTTTATCAGTATTTTCAAGTTCAGCTATGGTTTTTTTGATTATTTCTTTTATTAAAAGCCAAAATGCTTTTGGAACAGCTAGTTCCATTATTGGAACATTAGTAGGATTTTTAACTGGGATATATATTCCAGTTGGAAATCTTCCAATTGGAGTACAAACGGTAATTAAAATCTTCCCGTTATCACATTCGGGAGTGCTTCTAAGACAAATAATGATGCAAGAAGCTGTAGATTTAGCTTATGTACCGGAAGAGTTTAAGTTATTTTTGGGTGTTAATTTTGAGGTTAACGGTTCCATTTTATCAAGTTTTTTACATATTGCTTATCTTTTAGTTAGTGGTGTGTTATTCTATATACTAGCAATAATAGTAGTATCAAAGAAAAGGAGTAAATAGTGAAAATTAACTTTTACGGTCTGGACTTAAATAACCTAAAAGAAATTTTAACCAAAAATGGATTTAGACCATACAATGCAGATCAGTTATATAAATGGATTTACGAAAATGATGTAACCGATCCAGATTTAATGAGTAATATTTCCAATAATTTAAAGAAGTTCGTTAAGGAAACTTTTGATTTTTCATCGTTGGAACTGTTAACACATCAAACCTCTGTTTCTGGAACTGATAAATTTTTGTTTAAGCTGAATGATGGAATAGTCATAGAATCGGTTTTAATGAGACATGATTACGGTTTAAGTATTTGTGTAACATCGCAAGCCGGTTGTTCAATGGGATGCAGTTTCTGTGCTTCTGGTCTAATAAGAAAACAAAGAGACTTAAGTAAAGACGAACTAGTTCTTCAGATTATTACCGTTCAAAGAATTCTAGGCGTTAAAATCTCTCATGTTGTTGTTATGGGTACTGGAGAACCTTTTGATAATTATGATAATGTTATGGAGTTTATAAGAATCATTAATTATAAAAATGGTTTACAAATAGGAGCTAGACATATAACAGTTTCTACATGTGGTATAGTGCCTAAAATTTATGATTTTGCGAATGAAGAGATTAAAGCAAATTTAGCTATCAGTCTTCACGCGCCTAATAATGAGCTTAGGGATAAGTTGATGAAGATTAATAAGGTTTATCCAATCCAGGATGTAATTCAAGCTACAAAGGATTATTTTGAAAAAACAAAGCGTAGAATAACCTTTGAATATATTTTGTTAAAAGGTGTTAATGATGATTTAAGACACGCTAATGAACTAAGTGACTTAATTAGAGGGATAAATTGTTATGTGAATTTGATTCCATATAATCCTGTTAATGAGTTCAGTTATGAAAAAACTGATGAGAAACGGGCGGATAAGTTTTATCAACAATTAATTAAGCGAGGAATTAATGTGACTTTAAGAAGAGAAATGGGTTCTGATATTGACGCAGCTTGTGGTCAATTAAGGCTAAAAAAAGAAAAGAACGAGGAATAAACAATTTGACTCTAAGGGTTTATTTTGGTAGAATAGTATTGTTAATTTTTGAAGGATTAAGGTGAAAAAAATGAAGAAAGAAATTAAAAAAATAGCGTTGTTAACTGGAGGCGGAGATTGTTCTGGTTTAAACGCAGTTATAAGAGCTGTTGTTAAGGCAGCCATACTAAAATATAATTACGAAGTAATAGGTTTTATGGGTGGATATCACGGACTTTATACAGATGATTATATCAAAATGGATTTAAAAACAGTTGCTGGAATTTTCCATCAAGGTGGAACTATTCTTAAGATGAGTAATAAAGACAATCTTTTCAACTATAAAACAGTTGATGAAAATGGAAAAACAGTTTATAAAGATGTTTCTGATATAGCGATAAAGAACTTAAAGAAACATAATATTGACGCACTAATAATTATTGGTGGAGATGGAACTTTGACATCAGCTCGTGATTTCGCGAGAAAAGGGGTTAATGTTATTGGTATCCCTAAAACAATTGATAATGATGTCCCAGCTACAGAAATAACATTCGGTTATAGAACAGCTTTAGATCATATTATGTTAAGTTTAGATGCTTTACATACTACTGCCTATTCTCATGACAGAGTAATGATTCTTGAAGTTATGGGTAGAAATGCGGGTTGGTTAGCCTTAGAAGGTGGAATAGCTGGTTCAGCTGATGTTATCTTAATACCTGAGATTCCTTATGATATAAATTCAGTAGCTAAAACTATCTTCGATCGTTATAATAGAGGTTCTAAATTTTCTATTATCTGCATTAGCGAAGGAGCTAAACCGATTGATGGCGATGTGACAATTAAGAAGATTGATAAGGATAGTCCAGATTCAGTTAAATTAGGTGGAGTAGGAGATATCTTAGCTGCTCAATTAGAGAAGATTGTTAAACCTGTCACTGGTCAAGATATTCGTGTAACAAATCTTGGTTATATACAAAGAGGTGGAGTTACTAATACATTTGATAGAGTGTTAGGAACTAAATATGGTTCACACGCAGTTGATATGATTGATCGAAATGAATTTGGTAGAATGGTAGTTATTAGAAATAACCATATGGAGTCAGTAAGACTAGAAGAAGTTGTTGGATCAGGAAGAACAGGGCAAACAAGCACAGGTGGAGCTAGAATCGTAAATCCTCATGGAGACCTTGTTAATTCTGCTAAAGACATAGGAATATCATTTGGAGATTAATAGAGGAGGTAAGTTTATGGAGTTAAAGGGAAGTAAGACTGAAAAGAATTTATTAGAAGCTTTTTCAGGAGAGTCAATGGCCAGAAACAAATATACTTATTATGCAGCTAAAGCTAGAGAAGAAGGCTATGTAGAAATCGCTGAGTTTTTCGAAGAAACAGCAATCAATGAAAGAGAACATGCGAAGATTTGGTTCAAATTGCTACATGATGGAGACATTCCTACTACAGATGTTAATTTGCAAGATGGAGTCGATGGGGAACATTATGAGTGGACAGATATGTACAAAGGCTTTGCAGAAACAGCTAAAGAAGAAGGGTTTAAAAAAATCGCGTTTTTATTTGAAAAAATCGCTGAAATTGAAAAGCGTCATGAAGAAAGATATCAAGCTTTACTTGAAAGATTAAAGAATGATCAAGCTTTTATGTCAAACAATGACTCAGAAGTTTGGATTTGTACTAATTGTGGACATTTGCATTTTGGTAAAAAAGCTCCTAATATTTGTCCAGTATGCGATTATCCAAAAGCTTATTTTAAAAGATATCAAGATAATTTGTAATAGATTTAGAAGGTGAAAACCTTCTTTTTTTTACGCAAGTTCTTACGTTCAATTTGAATTTTCATGGTATAATATAATTAAATATTTTTTAAAGGTGATGTGTTTGGAAAAAGAGGGAAAAATTATAAAATCAATAGGCGGACTTTATTCAGTAATTGATGAGTCTAAGGTGATTTATGTATTAAAGCCGCTAGGAGTATTTAGACATAAGAATATCCAACCAAAAGTTGGTGATTTCGTCATTTTTAATGAAGACTCAATAATTGATATAAAAGATCGATCTAACGATTTATATCGTCCTTTTATCGCAAATGTTGACCAAGCATTATTGGTTAATTCAGCTAAACAACCAGATTTTAGTTTTCTTTTATTAGATAAGTTCTTAACAATAATAGAAGCTAATAATATTAAGCCTATTATAATAATTACTAAAGTAGATTTAATGAGTGAAGAAGAACTTAATAAACTAAAAAGTAAACTAAAGTATTATGAAAAATTTTATAAGGTTATTTATTTTAGTTCTAAAACGAAAGAAGGGCTTACTGAAGTTTTAGATATATCTAGAGATAAAGTTAATGTTTTAAGTGGTCAAACTGGAGCTGGGAAATCATCTTTATTGAATACGATTAATCCAGAATTGAACATTGAAACAAATGAAATATCAAAAGCATTAGGCCGAGGGAAACATACCACTAGACATGTTGAGCTGATTAGTTTTGGCGAAGGTTTTATAGCTGATACACCTGGATTTTCTAAGTTAGAATTTGTAGATTTTCAAGCTGATGAAATAAGGTATTATTTCCCAGATTTTTTTGAATTAGCTAAAGGCTGTAGGTTTTATGAGTGTACACATATTCACGAACCAGGATGCCGCATAATAGAAGCTGTTAATAAAGGAGAAATCCTTAGAGAAAGATATGATGATTACAAATTTATATTTAATGAAATAAAGCTACAAAAGCCTAGATATAGGAGGGATGAAAAATGATTTGTTCACCATCGTTTTTAAGTTGTGATTTTCAAAAGTTAGAATCTGAAATTTTATCTATAAATGAAGCTAAATGGCTTCACTTTGATGTTATGGACGGAAAATTCGTTCCAAATTCTACCTATAATGATTCAATGGTTGAAAGAATAAAAAAAATAAGTAACCAATTTTTTGATGTTCACTTGATGATTGAAAAACCTGAAGATTTTGTGAATGGGTATATCGAGGCTGGAGCTGATTTGGTGACATTCCACTATGAAGCTTCAAATAATCCAGTTGATTTAGTTCGCTTTATTAAATCAAAAGGAATTTTAGCAGGAATATCAGTGAAACCGAATACAGATGTGAAAGTTTTAGATGAACTACTTCCACTTATTGATTTAGTATTAATAATGAGCGTAGAACCAGGTAAAGGTGGACAAAAGTTTATTCCTGACTCTCTGGAAAAAATTGAGTATTTAACAAATAAAAGGAGTAAATATAATTATGATTATCTTATCGAAGTTGATGGAGGAATTAACTTAGAGAC
>JAQUZK010000181.1 GCA_028691335.1 Candidatus Izemoplasmatales bacterium | reverse complement strand
AAAACATAACTTAGGGCTAGTCCCTAAGTTATGTTACCTTAATGGGTAAAAATACTAAAAATTCAGATAATTATTATCTTTTAGCAATATTTTTTCGTTATTTATTGAAAAAATGATGAAAAATAATTAATTTTGCTATATAATAATAAAGAATGATAAGATTTATCTATTGAGGAGTGGATTAAATGGGAAATGTTATGGAAAATAAAGCTACAGTAAAGAAAGTATTGAATATTGTTTTTTATGTAGTTTTAGCCATTGTATTTATTTACGCAATGTTTGGATTATTCTCTAAAAAAGAAAGCAATTATATGTCATTTTTAGGTATAGCTTCAATGTCAGTACAATCAGATTCAATGACTGGTACTTTTGAAGAGGGTGACTTGGTTTTCATAGATACTACTTTTGATGCAGCTGATTTAGTGGAAAAAGTAGATGTTATTACTTTTAAGACTTCTGATGTAGTTGATGGAAAAATAGTATATTATTATAATACCCATAGAATCGATCAAATATATGAGTCTGGTGGTGTGCTTCGTTTTGTTACTAAGGGTGATAAAGATGGACTTGGTACTGATCCTATACATTTAAAAGAAGAAGACATAATTGGAGTATGGACTGGAAAGTCTATATCTGGTTTCGGTAAGTTTACTGATGGGTTCACTGATTTCTTAAAATCTGGACTTGGCTTTTTCCTATTTATAGTAGTCCCATGTTTAGCTTTCTTAGTATATGAAGTTGTTAAGTTTGTTAAGGTATATGCAGCTTATAATGTTCAAAAATCTACACAAGATCGTGTTAAGATGCAAGAAGAGGCTTTGGCTGCTGCTAGAGCGCAGTTAGAAGCAGAAGCGAAGGCAAAAGCGGAGAAAGAACCTAAAGATCAACAAGAATAATTCTTTCTTATGCTTTGAACCTTTAGGAGGTATGCATTCATGAAAGAATTTTCAGCGTTTTACGTTGACCTATGGATAGAAATATGGAATCATTTAAGATACTTCTTTGAAGTAGTCTTATGGAATAATACGATTAAAAGATTCTTTGAAAATATCGCAGATTACTGGGATCTTTTGATGGTCTATAGTGAAGACCCTGATTTTAATACATTATCTTGGATTATGGTTGTTGTAGCAGGTTTGCTCAATATTTCCCTAATCATTTTTTTGGTTTTACGTATATATATTTGGATAAAAAGATACTTTTCATTCCGTAAAATTGAAATTGAAAAGAATGAGTTAATTGAAGAAATCGCTGAATTAAACGAAAGAGTAATCGATCTTGTTGATGAAAAGAATCAAATTTTAGCTATGAAAGTTTCGCAATTAGGAATTAATGCTAGAACTGGTGATACTGGTGATGTATTCTATCCTAAACAAGGAGGATTACAACCGGCATTTAGTGGTGCTTCTCAAGGCTATACTGGAGGAGCTCAAGGGATGTCTATGGTATCTCCAAGTGTTGGTTCTCCAGAGACTTTAAATCAAAGTCAACCTGTAGGCCCATCTAGATTTGTTAAGTTAATTCAAGTTGATAAAGAATATGCTGGTAGAGATACACATATTTACATGGAAGATAGTGATAATGTTAGTTTGCCAGAATTAGTAACACGTTTTGTTAATTTTGCGGCTTCAAAATTAAAATTATATTATACTCCAAGAATGGTTTCTTATTTCTTTGCTGGTATGGCTGCGTCTAAGATTATTATTCTTGAAGGTATTTCTGGTACAGGTAAAACGTCTTTACCTTATGCCATGGGTAAATTCTTTGATAATCCTTCAGAAATGATTTCAGTTCAACCTGCATGGAGAGATAGAGCTGAAATATTGGGTTACTTAAATGAGTTTACTAAAAGATTTAATGAAACTGATTTTTTAAAAGCTTTATATGAAGCTATTTATAGAAAAGATGTTAATTTTATCGTTTTAGACGAATTGAATCTTGCGAGAATTGAGTATTATTTCGCTGAATTTTTATCAATTATGGAAATGCCTGATCCAAATGAATGGAAAATTGATTTGGTTCCGGATTCAAAACCTTCTGATCCTTTGAAAGTAATCAATGGTAAGATTACTGTACCTTTAAATCTTTGGTTTGTTGGTACAGCTAATAAAGATGATTCTACTTTTACAATTACAGATAAAGTATATGACCGTGCTATTTCTTTGGAATTTGATACTAAGGGTGAACCTTTCCAAGCTCCAGAAACTGAAAGTATCCATATGTCTAGTGCTTATCTACAAGAATTATTCGATGAAGCTTTTTATAAATTCCCTGTAAGTGAAGAAACATTAAGTAATTTTAAAATTCTTGATAAGTATATCCAAGCTCATTTTAGAATTTCATTTGGTAATAGAATCTTGGCTCAAGTATATAAGTTCGTTCCAGTTTATGTAGCTTGTGGAGGAACAGAAATAGATGCCTTAGATTATATTTTTGCTTATAAGATATTACGTAAGTTTGAAAGTTTAAACTTAGCTTTCTTACAAAATGAACTTACTGAGTTGATAAATCAAATTAAGAAGATTTTTGGTAAAAATGCTTTTGAAGAATCTGTTAATTTCATTAAAAACCTACAAAAGTTAAGTTAGGGGGTTTTTTATGGAAATAGGTGCTGCAAAACGTTATTATAAAAAAGTAAATACAACCTTTGAAGGTGTTAACCGCTTAGATGATTTTGCTAAGCAATATATAAATTTATTAGAAAGTTCTAAATTAGAACTTTACCAAAAAGAGCGAAGAGAAAGAAGAGTTTTTGATGACTCTTGGTTAGAAAAAATAGAAGGTATAATCCCTATTATTGATAGACTAACCAGATCTCCTAAAGAAACGTTAAGAAGAGTTTCTGAAGTTGTACCAGTTGAAAGAGCTAAGAAAGTTGATTCCGCTACTGTTAGACATTTAGCAGCTAATACTCAGTTAATAAAAAGAGTAAACAGTAAAGGGGATATAGTTCCAACTAAGGTTTTAACAAGTTATTCTGAATCTGAACTGGGTACTTATGAAAATCGTTTCTTAATGTCTTTGATTGATAAGATATATACATTTATTGAAGTTAGATATAAGTTAATTCATCATAAAATGCATACTGAGTATGTTAATTATCTAAAAGTTAATTCTTCGATTGATTTCGATTCAGCGGTAATTGATTATGATATTACTCTTAAGATTAACAGAACCATGCAAAATGATTCTGTTAATAAGAAAAATCAAGAGTTGTTTGATAGAATGACAGATTTGAGAGATTCAATCAAGAGTTATAAGCAATCAAATTTTATGAGGATGATGTCTAATTACCCTCCAGTAAGACC
>JAQUZK010000011.1 GCA_028691335.1 Candidatus Izemoplasmatales bacterium | reverse complement strand
TTGCTTTTCAAAAAGCATTAGCGGTGTTCAAAAACCATAAAAATGATTTAGTACTTGGTTTTGATACTCTAGTAATTATTGATGATTTAATTCTTGGAAAACCTAAAAATGAAGAAGAAGCTAAATTCTTTTTACAAACACTATCCGGCAAAACTCATAGAGTACTAACTGGATGTGCAATTATAAAAAAAGGATATTCTAAATCATTTTATACTCAATCATTAGTCACTTTTTGGGATTTAACAGAATCAGAAATTGAAGAGTACATTAAAACAAAGGAACCTATGGATAAAGCGGGTGCTTATGGAATCCAAGACCATGGAGCGAGATTTGTTAAATCAATTTCTGGAGATTATTTTACTATAGTAGGTTTTCCTGTGTCACGAGTGTATCAAGAACTAAAGAAAGTATTGTAAAGGCTGAATCAGCCTTTTTTTATTTCTTGGTACACTGCATCGGCTACTGTATCAACAACTCTTGAGTCAAAAATATCAGGTAATATGAAATTTTCTGATAGTTCTTCAACAGTTACTAGATTAGCTAAAGCTTTACATGCAACAACCTTTATTTCATTTGTTATAGCTTTCGCTCTAGCTTTAAGAACGCCCTTCATTAAACCAGGAAATACTAATACATTGTTAATTTGATTTGGATAATCGCTTCTGCCAGTACCAATAATTCGAGCACCGCCATTTTTAGCGTCTTCTGGTGAAATCTCGGGATCGGGATTTGCTAATGCGAAAACAATTGAATTCTTGTTCATAGAATTAATCATTTCTTTATTTAATATATTCTTTGCTGATACACCAATAAACACATCTTTATCCACCATTAATTCAGATAAAGATTCAATGTTTATATTAGAATTTATTAATTCATCATCAATTAAGTTTTTTACAACTTCATCATATTTTTCATACTTACTTTTATTAACTACTCCTAAAATATTGTAGTTATATATATCTTTTGCACCTAATAAATTTAAAAGTTTAATAATAGCTGAACCAGCAGCGCCGCTTCCGCTAACTACAATTTTAATTTTATCAATAGATTTATTAACTACTTTTAAAGCGTTAATTAAAGCTGCGCTAACAACTATAGCTGTTCCGTGTTGGTCGTCATGAAAAACTGGTATATCTAAATCTTTTTGTAGAGTTTGCTCTATATAAACACATTTTGGTGCACTGATGTCTTCAAGCATTATAGCACTGTAATTAGGCGCTAACAATTTAACCGTCTTGATGATTTCTTCTTCGTTAAAAGTGTCTAAAGAAATCGGAACTGCTTGAATTTGTGAAAACTTATATAATAAAGCGGATTTACCTTCCATTACAGGTATGGAAGCTTCGGCTCCTATTTTTCCTAGACCCAAAACCGCAGAACCATCTGTGATTATAGCTACAGTTTTACCTTTCATTGTATAGTCATAAGCTAAACTTTTATCTCTAGCTATTTCTAAACATGGATAAGCGACACCTGGTGTATAAGCCAGAGATAAATCGTTTTTTGTATCTAAGCTTATATTAGGGATGATGTTTAACTTACCTTTGTTTAATTTATGTAATTTTAGCACTCGATCTTTAAAGTCATTCATATAATTTTTTTAGAATAATTCAATAAAATATATTCTATTTTCGCCCTTCTAAAATATTTATCCTTATGAAAATACACTACAATAATTATATCATTTTTTAGTCTATTTTTAAATCAAGATTACATTTTTATTAGCTTTTAATTTGATTAAATTTAGGTCAGAACTTCTTAGTTACTAAAAATCACCTTTTAAATTAACATAATCAATGTTTTACAATATAATTATTCTTGCAATTTGTAATTCTTTTTGATATAATACTTTTGCTTGTAATTGTACTTACTATGATAAAAGCAAATTCATGGCAGAAGGAGAAATGATATGAAAAAGAATATACATCCAGAATATCATACAGTTACAGTGACTTGTAGTACTTGTGGAAACACATTTGAAACTGGTTCAACAAATAAGAATATAAAAGTTGATACATGTTCAAATTGCCATCCTTTCTACACAGGTAAACAAAAATACACTGTAGCAGCTGGTAGAATTGATAAATTCAATAAGAAATATGGTATGTCTGACGAAAACCAAGAAGAAAAATAATAAGATAATAAAAGCCAAAATCAATTGGCTTTTTTTCTTGCTTTTATGTATAATAAAAATATCAAACTGGTAAAGGAGAATGAAGATGTATTTAAATCAAAAAGAAGGTTGGATTGAAGTTATTACAGGTCCAATGTTTGCAGGAAAAACTGAAGAATTAATAAGACGCGTTAAACGTTTAGAATATGCAAAAAGAAATATCTTGGTTTTTAAACCCGTGATAGATAACCGGTATTCTGATAATGAAGTTGTAAGTCACAATCATAACCGAACTAGGTCTATAGATATTAAAAAAGCTAGTGAAATTATAAAATATGTAGATGATTTAGTAGATGTAGTGGCTATTGATGAAATTCAATTTTTAGATGAAGAAGCTGTTGAAATTTGTGAATATTTAGCTGATAAAGGTATTAGAGTGATAGTTAGTGGGTTAGACAGAGATTTTAGAGGAGAACCATTTTCATTTATGCCTAAACTTTTAGCACTAGCTGAATACGTTACTAAACTAAGCGCAATTTGCGTGAAATGCCATACTCCAGCTACTAGAACACAAAGAATAATTAACGGTAAACCCGCAAATTATGATGATCCGATTATTCTAGTAGGAGCACAAGATTCTTATGAGGCTAGATGTAGAGAATGCCATGAAGTTCCTAATAAACCGGATAGATATAAGTTTTTAAAATGAAACAAGATGAATTATTTATGTTAGAGGCTTTGAAAGAAGCTAAGAAAGCATATGAAAAGCAAGAAGTTCCTGTAGGCTGTGTAATTGTTAAAGACAATGAAATTATAGCTAGATCTCATAATCAAAAAGAAAGTGATCAAAATGTTCTTCATCATGCCGAAATAATTGCGATAAATCAAGCTTGCCAAAATCTAAGTTCTTGGCGATTAGATGATTGCGATATCTATGTAACGCTAGAGCCATGCTTAATGTGCATAGGCGCTATTGCCTCTGCCCGTTTTAAACGCTTGATATTTGGACCTAGAGATAAAAAATATCAATCATTAGATAAAATTTTACAAGAGTATCTTAAAAACTTTAATCATCAAGTAGAAGTGGTTTCTGGAATCCTAGAAAAAGAGTCCGATGATTTATTGAAAGCATTTTTTAAAGACTTGAGAGAGAAAAATAAATAAGAGATTGAATGTTCAATTTTATTTTGGTATAATCTTAAAGAGCTCACTAAAAAAAGGGTTCTCCATCAGGAGAGCCCTTTTATATTTTTTTTGGAGGAAACAAATGAGAAATACAAAGTTTATCTTTATTACCGGAGGAGTGGTATCCTCATTAGGAAAAGGTATAGCCGCCGCATCATTAGGAAGATTACTTAAAAACAAAGGATTAAAAGTTTTTATGTTAAAATTTGATCCATATATAAATGTGGATCCAGGAACTATGTCTCCGTATCAACATGGAGAAGTTTTTGTGACCGGAGATGGGGGAGAAACTGATCTTGATTTAGGACATTATGAAAGATTTATTGATGAAAATCTTTCTAAAAATTCTTCTATAACAACTGGCAAAATCTATCAGTCTGTAATAGAAAAAGAACGAAGAGGAGACTATCTTGGAGCTACTGTCCAAGTTATCCCTCATATAACTAATGAAATCAAGAACAGATTAAAAATGTTGGCTAAAGAATATGATTGTGATGTCTTAATTACTGAGATTGGTGGTACTGTAGGAGATATTGAATCATTACCGTATCTTGAAGCGATTAGACAAATAAGAAGAGACTTAGGACCAACAAATACAATGTTTATTCACAATACATTACTGCCTTATCTGGAAACAACTGGAGAGATAAAGACAAAACCAACACAACACAGCGTAAAGGAACTAAGGTCTTTAGGTATTACTCCAGATATCATTATTCTAAGAACCTCTGTTTCTATAAGAGATGATATTAGAGATAAAGTTGCTTTATTTTGTGATGTTAAAAAAGAAGCTGTAATCGAATGTAAAGATGTAGATGTATTATACGAAGTGATGATTAACTTAAAAAAAGAAGGAATGGATAAATTAGTCTGCGAACAACTTAACTTACCTTTTAAGACTTCAAATATTGATTTTTTTGAAAACTTAATCCATAAAATTAAAGGTTTAAAGAAAACCACTAAAATTGCATTAGTTGGAAAATATGTTTCTTTAAGAGATGCATATTTATCAGTGGCAGAAGCTTTAAATCATGCAGGGTATTTTCACGAAACTGAAATAGAGATTTTATGGATAGATTCATCAAAACTAAATGGTGAAAATATTAGAGAAGAATTGAGTCAAGCAAGTGGAATAATTGTTCCAGGCGGTTTTGGAAGTCGAGGGATAGAGGGAAAAATTTTAGCAATTAAGTATGCAAGAGAAAACAACATACCTTTTTTGGGTTTATGCTTAGGAATGCAACTAACAGTAATAGAATTTGCGAGAAATGTATGTGGGCTTGAAGATGCAAATTCGACTGAATTTGATAAAAACACTAAAGCTAATGTTATAGACTATATGCCAGATCAATACCAAGGAATTAATCTTGGAGGAACTCTAAGATTAGGGTTATATGAGTGCAAAATTAAAAAAGACAGTTTAGCTTATGAATCATATGAACAGGAGGTAGTGTTTGAAAGACACCGCCATCGCTATGAGTTTAACAATGAATTCTTAAACCAATTAGAAAACAATGGGTTAAAATTCACAGGAGTAAATCCTTCAACTAATTTAATTGAAATTGTTGAATTAAGCACTCATGATTTCTTTTTAGCAGTACAGTTCCACCCAGAATTCTTATCAAGACCAGATAAGCCTCATCCTTTATTTGTTAAGTTTATAGAAAAATCTTTGAAGTAATTCTTTTTTTATTTTACACGATATTATTTCATCATGATGTGATAAAATAACATTAAAGGAGGAAAGAGGATGAAAAAAATTTTGAACTTTATTGACAATAAATATTATTTAAAATTTATTTTTTACATCATTATTTTTAGTTGCTTTTCTATAGGCTTTTTCTATATAGATAAAGCTAACCAAAACTCAGATTTCACGAAAATATTTTCCTTCTCGCAAGATTTTTTAAGCACGATATTAGTGATGATTATTGGAAGCATTATTACGGTCATAACAGTAACGTTTTCAACTATAATGGTAGTTCTAACTCTTTATAGCGGACAATTTTCACCAAGAACTCTTAATGATTTTATGCAAAGAAAAGTTCCTCTTAATATTCTAGGATATTTTATAGGGATAGCCGTTTATGCCATACTAGGCTTGTCATTATCAGCGAGTAATACAGATATAATCTTTTCTAGTATGACACTGTTTTCAATGATAATATTTTTAGTTGGCATAATACTATTTGCATATTATATTCATTATGTTTCTAAATCGGTTCAAATAAATATATATATTGATAAGTTAGTTAAAGACGCTGTTGATGAAATAAACACTTATCAAAAAACCATATCAGAGGATAGCTTTGTTTATCTAAATTCAGATGAAGATCAAGAAGATATCGAGTATGATAAAGATTACCATAGTAAAAAAAACCGGATATTTTTTAGATATAGAATTAGAGAAATTAATAAATTATCTAAAAGAAAACGATGTGTATGTGACGGTTGTAAAACCATATAATGAGCATGTCTTTGAAGATGATATATTGTTTAAATACAAATCAAAGAGTAATTTTAAGTTTGACGAAGAGATTCTTGATAGTTGCTTTATTATTCGGTGAAGAACCGACTAATCGTAACACTTATAGCAACAAAACGATGAAATTAGTAGAAATAGCAGTAAGAGCTTTGTCCCCTGGAATTAACGATCCAGTTACAGCCATGAATTGTATTGATCAAATTGGATATGTTTTTATGAAGTTATCAGATTCTCATTATAGTCTTTACTATAAAGATGAAGAAGGAAAAGAAAGACTCGTTATTAAAACAATGAATTTTGATAATTTATTGTATGACCATTTTTACCAAATAAACCTTTATGGGAAAACTGACCTAAAAATTACTTCTAGATTAATAAGAGCTTTGACTAGGATTGGCTCTGATAGTAATATAGAAATGAAAAAGTCACTTTGGGATTTTGCGAAATACATTATTAAAGATATTGACTTTAGAAATATTCATAAGTTTGATTTCAATGAAATAAATTATGAATTAAAAGAGTTAGCTTTAGTTACTAAAAATGCTGAGGATTACAAAAATATAATCGGCAAATAATTCCCAACAAAAAAATTGAAAAAATATTTTTATATGATATAATATTTAAGGAATCTCAAATGAAGCATCTTCACTCAATAGATGCCCACGAATCAGGTCAGGTCTTGACGGAAGCAGCCTTAAGTAAGGTGTTTATGTGGGTGGGGATGCTTCAGTTGAGATTCTTTTATTTGTAGGAAGGTGATTTTATGGCTTTGATATTCTTGGATTTAGATAATACAGTTCTTTATAAAGGAAGACCAGCTCCAGGGGTTAAAGAGACGATTAAACAATTGAAAAACAATGGACATAAAGTTGTAATAGCTACAGGAAGAAATCCTAATCTCATTTACGGAATAGATCAAGAACTAGGAATAGAAGATATGGTTTTAGCCAATGGTGGTATGGTTATTTTTGATAATCAAATAATTTGGGAAAACTATATAAAAACAGAAACCATAAAAAGAATGATGGATGTAGCTGATAAAGAGAAGTTTGACTTGGTAGTTGAATATCTAGACGAATATATATCTTATCGAAAAGATACTAGTTTATCTGATGATTTTTCAAAGAATTATCATCTAGATATCGCAAGATTAGATCATAATTATTACCCTAATAGAATAGTGTTTGCGATGGTAGTTTTTGAAGATGAGGTTGTTAATAAGATAACTCATTTATTCCCAGAACTTCAGTTTAATAAGTCAAGCTCATTTGGATATGACATCAATCCTAAAGGAGATTTGAAAGCCGAAGGAATTAATGCAGTAATTAAATATTTGGATTATCCTATTGAAAATACTTTTGCGGTAGGAGATAATTTTAATGATATGACTATGTTAAAAGCTGTCGGGCATGGAATAGCTATGGGTAATGCTGTAGATAAGTTGAAACAAATAGCTGAATATGTTACAACAGACGTTAATGATAATGGCGTCTATAACGCTATGAAGCATTACAATTTGATATAAAAAGAAAGAAAGTGATTATATGTACGACGCAATTGTAGTTGGCGGAGGACATGCGGGAGTCGAAGCTGCCCTCTCTCTTTCAAGATTAAATAAATATACTATCTTGATAACAGGAAACCTAAAAATGGTTTCTTTTATGCCTTGTAACCCATCTATAGGAGGTCCCGCTAAAGGTACCTTAGTAAGAGAAATAGATGCTTTAGGCGGAGAAATGGGTAAAAACACAGATAAAACATGTTTACAAATGAAAATGCTAAACAAAAGCAAAGGTCCAGCTGTTAGAGCTCTAAGAGCGCAATCAGATAAACTAGAATATCCTAAAGCGATGCTAGAAACTTTACAAAAAACTAATAATCTTGATTTAAAAGAAGCTTATGTTAAAGATTTGCTAGTTGAAAATAACAAAATTATTGGCGTTAGAATTGAAGATGGTACTGAGTATAAGTCAAAGATTGTTGTTATAACAACCGGAACTTTTATGGAAGCAAAGATTTTAGTTGGCGATACTGCAACATCTAGAGGGCCAGATAATCAAAAAGCTTCTTTAGGTTTGAGTAAGAATCTAAGAGAAATAGGACATAAAACATTTAGACTTAAAACTGGAACTCCTCAAAGGATAAAAAGAGATAGCATAGATTTTTCTAAAATGGAATTATCACCTGGAGATGGATTCATTCATCATTTTAGTTATGAAAAAGATTATTTAAGAGTTTTAGATAACGAATGGCCATGTTATTTAATTCATACCGCTCCGTTCACTCATGAAATTATTCTAAACAATTTAACAAAATCATCAATGTATAGTGGTTTGGTTGAAGGTGTAGGGCCAAGATATTGTCCTTCGATTGAAGATAAGTTAGTTCGTTTTAGTGATAAACCAAGACATCAGTTATTTATTGAACCTGAATCAGCTTCACTTGATGAAGTTTATCTTCAAGGCTTCTCAACATCAATGCCACATGAGATTCAAGATAGAATGGTTAAGTCATTACCAGGTTTAGAAAATGCAGTTATTAGCAAATATGCATATGCAATAGAGTATGATGCAATCGACGCAAGAGATCTATGGCCTACATTGGAATCTAAAATCATCGAGAACTTATTTTTTGCTGGCCAAGTTAATGGTACTAGCGGATATGAAGAAGCAGCTGCACAAGGCTTAATGGCTGGCATAAACGCAAGTTTAAAACTTGACGGCAAGGAACCTTTGATATTAAGAAGAGATGAAGCTTATATTGGAGTTTTGATTGATGATTTAGTTACAAAAGGTACAAATGAACCTTATCGAATGCTAACATCAAGAGCTGAATTCAGATTGTTATTAAGACATGATAATGCTGATTTAAGACTGACAGACTATGGGAAAAAAGTTGGTCTTATAAGTGATAAAAGGTATGAGGAATTTCAATTTAAAAGAAAAAATATTAATGAGGAGTTATCTTACCTAAAAGAAACTTTCATAACACCAACAAAAGAAATCAGTGATTATTTTACTAACCGAAGTTTACCGGTTCCTAAAGGTAAAATATCTTTAGCGGAAATATTAAGAAGACCAGAAATAACATATAAGGATATTGAAACTATTGATGATAGAAATATCGAATTATCCGATGAAGTAAAAGAACAAGTTGAAATTAATATAAAGTACGCTGGTTATATTGAAAAAAGTATCAAAGAAGCGGAAAAGTTAAAAAAAGAAAGTAATATTAAAATTCCTTTAGATATAGATTACAATAAAGTAACTAATCTTGCTTTAGAAGCTAGAGCTAAATTATCAAAAATTAGACCTCTAACAATATCTCAAGCAACGAGAATATCAGGAGTTAATCCAGCTGACATTCAAATGTTATTATTACATTTAAGAACCTATGAAACATAAGTTTCATGAGTTGGTAAGACAAAGTTAAATTTTTATGATAGAATATAAAAGATTAGGAGTAGCATATGCAAATAGAATATTTTAAACTAAGTGAAAAATTGTTTAAAGAACTCGACAACCCTCTATTTAAAAAATACTATGATTTCCTAATTGAAAAGAATAAAGTCATGAACCTCACAAATATTACTTTGGAACACGAAGTGAAAGAGAAACATTTTTACGACTCAATTATTTTGTCTAGTATTATTGATTTAGATAACAAAAGAATCCTTGATATCGGAGCTGGCGCTGGATTTCCTTCTATACCGTTAAAAATAATTAATAATAACTTACTTGTAACAATTATTGATGGTTTGAATAAAAGAATTCAGTTTTTGGATGATTTAACAAAATTGTTAAACCTTCAAGAAGTTAAATTAATACACGGTCGTGCCGAAGAGTTGGATAAAAATAACCAATTTGATCTAGTTACAGCTCGTGCTGTAGCTAGGCTTAATATTCTTCAAGAACTCGCTCTTCCATACGTAAAACTAGGTGGGTATTTCGTTGCTTATAAATCAATAAATTACCAACAAGAGCTAGATGAGGCTGAAGCGGGAATAAGAAAACTAGGCGGACAATTAGACAAAGTAATTATTTATGAAATAAATAACGAAATATCTCACGCAATTATTTTAATTAAAAAAGTCAAAAAAACTCCGAGTATTTATCCTCGAAGTTTTGCAAAAATAAAAAAAAGCCCTCTAACAGGAGAGTAATAGTTTGAAAAAGAAGTACTCCGTTTTTTCTGAAATACAAAGTTATCGAGAACAGCTAGAACTGAAACATTTAAGAAGTCAAAATATCTTGGTTTCACTTTCAGTCTTTTTATTGATGATTTTAACTTTTGTTTATATGATAATCGCAAAATACCCTTTTGTAACTGTTTTTGGGTTTACCATTGGTTATTTTGTGATTTTATTATTCAATTTTGCTTTTGCGGCTTATGCGGTTGATCATTTCTATTATTTGAAATTAAACAAATATTTAACGTCCTTATCATTATTTACATTGATTATCACTTTGATTATTTATTTTAAGTCACCGTCATTCATTCCTTTGTTATTCGTAGCATATGCTATATGTTCTATTTATAAAGATATTAAAATATTATTAGGGATAACTTTATACTTTGTTTTTTCAATAATAATGATTACTCTAAGTTATGACAATATCTTCGAGTTTCAAACTCCATTGGCATTTAAACATTTATCAATTGGGTTCTTTGTTTTTTTGTTTCTTGCAATTTTATTGATATCAAGCTTCATAATAGTAAAAGAAAAAACATTCTTTTACAATAATATTGCTTTTGCTAAGGAGAAAGAATATAGAAACCTAAATCTTTTATTAGAGTTTGACAATAAGTTAAAAGAAAAGTCATATAAGAAGGATTATTATTACGATAAGTCAAAAGAGTTTCTTCTTAAATTGAGTAATGATTTGAATATAAAGGATGATTTTACTGAAAAAATTGATATTATCCAGTTGCTTGATCAAGGTGTTGAAAAGAACACTTTGTTAAAACAATTTCCTAATTTTAATTTAGAGGATATTAATAGATTGCAAAAATTAACAATCAATAGTCAATCTGAATTAAGAAGGTTAATGGTAAAAATTAAACATTCACAACTTAAGAAACTAAAACAAAGAGAGATTTTTTCAGCTACACATTTTCAAAGCTTTAATAAACAAACAGATACTTTAGATGTTAAAATACTATGTTTCGCTGTTTTCTTGGTATCATTAAAAAAAGGCTTGCCTGGGATGAAAATTATTTCTGATGAAGAAATATATGATACGATTATAAACTCTAACTTATATTACTTTTTTGATGCTAAAGTATTAAAAATTTACCAAGAAAACCCTAAAGTTTTTGAAACTATTATCAATGATGCTATTCCATCAGGAGGTGTCATATGATAAGTTTTATTAGGAGAATACTAAATTCAGAAATACTTCCAGTTAGTGAAGTAAGAAAATTAAAAGTACATATAGTTATGATATTTTTGTTTATTATAACTTTAGTAACAATTCCTTTTTCTTTCTTTTTTAATTATTCAACTCTTTTTCAAGTTTTATCATTAGTTACTTTTGGATTATTTTATCTCTTGTGTTTAATATTTGTAAGATATAACAAAATATTCACAGCCATCCAAATATCCATAATATACACAATTTTATTGATGGCGTTTTACACAAGAGGAATAAGTAGTTTTTATGCGTATATCTTCTTTTATATTACACTTACAGTTATTGTCTTTTACCAAGAAATATATTCATATTTCCTATATGGAACTTTAACTGTGATATTGGGTATTTTTTATACTTTGGCTCAAGGAGAAGGACTGTTCTTAATAAACGATATTATCGGGGCTAGATATATTTATATTGCTGGATTAGTTATTTACTATTTGGTAAGTTTTATAAATATTTTAAATAGTGAAAAATTATATGCTGATATGAATTTAGAATGGGTCAAACTTAATAACTTTAATGGTAATTTACAAAAGGATATACTCTACCATTTAGAAGATATTAGAACAAATCTTAAAAAAACACCGCTTTATGAAGATGTTGATTTTCAAAAAGCAACATTCGAGATAGGAGGTTTTCTATCCGAACAACTTTTAGATGATTTTTCAAAAGTTGATAATTTAATTGATTTATACATATATATTCATGAAAAAGGTTTAGATTCGATTCTTAAGAATAATGAAATTAGCATACCTATGAAGAAAAAGGCAAATATTTTGGGTAAGTACTTGCTTAATAAAAATACGGATATGTTTTCGATGTTAATAAGTTTTTATCTAAAATACCAAAAAACTGAACAATATCACGAAAATCGTTATCAATATCATTTAGATAGTATTACAAATTTTATGGATGAACAAATCATCGGATTTACTTTAATATACATTTATCTTCATGATGAAATGTCTATGACCGAAGAATGGAAAACGATTAATTTGAAGGGAACTAGTTTAAACTCTATTTTCGCAAAAATTGATCTTCATGATTTCTTTTCGGATACTTTGATAGATTTTTATCTTGAAAACATGGAAAAATTTAAAAACACGTTAAAATAAACAAAGAGAGGAGAAAAATACTATATGGCCTTAGTGCTTTCAATAGCTAATCAAAAAGGTGGGGTTGGAAAAACCACCACAGCGATAAACCTAGCTAGTTCTTTAGCTGATTTAAATAAAAAAGTATTGTTGATAGATTTAGATTATCAGGCAAATGCAACGACCTGTATGGGGATTAATAGGGGGAGTTTTAAAAATAGCATTTTTGATTGTTTTAAGAGAGAAGCTGCTTTCGAAGATGTTATTATCAAGACTGCTAATACTTTGATTGATGTTTTACCCGCAAAAACAATGGTTGAAGGAGTAGATGAAAAGATTATTACTGATTCAAATCGAGATTTTATTCTCTATGAACTTTTACAAAAAGAACGAGATAACTATGACTATATTCTTATCGATTGTCCTCCTTCTTTAGGATATATAACTATAAACGCTTTAATGGCTTCTGATGGTGTAATTGTTCCAGTACAGTGTGAATTTTTAGCTATGGATGGTTTAACTCAGTTGTTAAATACCGTTCGTTTAGTACAAACAAAGAAGAAGGTTAATCATGAGACTTTAACGATTTATGGTGTTTTATTGACTATGTTAGATAATCGAGTCAATTCAGGATATCAAATTGTTAATGAAATAAAAACTTATTTTAAAGAAAAAGTATTTCAAACTATTATTCCTCGAAATATTACTTGTTCGAACGCTACATTTTACGGTGTTCCCGTGACGATCTATTCACCTAAGAGTAAATCTTCATTAAGTTATAAAAAATTAGCGAGAGAGGTTGTGGCCAGAAATGAATAAGGAAGAGTTAATTAAAAGAGGGCTAGCTGATTTATTAGAAGAGAATCAAATTGAAAATTTAGAGAAAGAAGAAGTCATTGATATTGAACTCGATAAAATAGCTCCTAATCCTTTCCAGCCACGTCGTCATTTTGACGAACAGGCTATGCAAGAATTAGCTGATTCTATCCGCTCTAACGGCGTTTTACAACCAGTAATAGTTAAGAAGGTCGCTAATGGATATCTGTTGGTAGCGGGCGAAAGAAGGTGCCGTGCATCGAAGATAGCTGGCTTTTCAACAGTTCCGGCTATTATTAGAGATTATAACAATCAATACTTAGCTGAACTTGCTTTGTTAGAAAACATTCAAAGAGAAGACCTATCGATTGTTGAAGAAGCAGAAGCTTATCAAAACGCTATTCAATCATTAAACTTAACTCATTTAGAGTTAGCACAAAAAATTGGTAAGAGTCGTTCATATGTTTCTAACGCCTTAGGAATATTGACTTTACCAAAAGAGGTTTTAGAAGAGATAAATAAAGGGAATATTTCTATGGGGCATGCTAGAAGTCTTAGTAAATTAAAAGATGTTTCTAGAATTAGGAAAATAGCGGCTTTAATAATTCAGGAAAGACTGACTGTTAGAGATATAGAAAGCCTTGTGAAAAAAGAAGAAAAGAAAAATAAAATCAAAAGAAAAGCTGTTCCTCAAGAGTTACAAGGTGAACTAAGCGGTTTAAAAGATAAAATGAATACTAGTTTTAAATTCAAAGAACCAATAAAAATTACAAGTAATAAAATTGTCATAACAATTCACGATCTAAACGAAGTAGAAAAAATTAAGAAGATATTGAGTGGTGATGATAAATGAATGAAGAGATAAAAGAAGGCAGTGTTTTAGTTTTGAAAAAAGGTCATCCATGCGGTGAAAACAAATGGGAAATAATATCTTTTGGAACTATTTGTAAGATTAAATGTTTAGGTTGCGAAAGAGTAGTGGTTATTGATAGAGTTGATTTAAGAAAAAGAATTAAGAAGGTATTAAAATGAAGAAATTACTTGAAGATATTATTAAGTTTAGAGATGAACGTGGTTGGAGAGAACATGATACTCCAAGCGCTTTAGCTAAATCAATCATAATTGAAGCAGCAGAATTACTGGAAAACTATCAGTGGGATGATACCTGTCCAAATCAAGAAAATGTTGAAGAAGAAATAGCGGATGTTCTAATTTATTCTTTGGCAATGTGTTCAGATTTAGGGCTAGATCCGGAAGAGATAATCCGGAAAAAACTTGATAAAAATCAAGTTAAATACCCTCCAGCAAAATAAAATTAAATATGGTCAATTATTATTTTTTGCTTTATTAGCCCTTGTTTTAGTAGTTAATGCTAAAATCTTTTAAAAAAACGGAAAATAATAATTGACAAATATCTGTATATTTAGTAAAATATTATTCGCATTGCAAAGAATAGTAATGGGCCTATAGCTCAGGTGGTTAGAGCGCACGCCTGATAAGCGTGAGGTCGATGGTTCAAGTCCATTTAGGCCCACCATTCTTTTAGGGGTATTAGCTCAGCTGGGAGAGCGCCTGCCTTGCAAGCAGGAGGTCAGCGGTTCGATCCCGCTATACTCCACCATTTGTAAATTACGGCGGTGTAGCTCAACTGGCTAGAGCGTACGGTTCATACCCGTGAGGTTGAGAGTTCAAGTCTCTCCGCCGCTACCATAAAGTTGGACCCATAGCTCAGTTGGTTAGAGCTATCGGCTCATAACCGATCGGTCGTAGGTTCGAGTCCTACTGGGTCCACCACTTAATTGTATATTAACGGAGAAATACCCAAGTCCGGCTGAAGGGATCGGTCTTGAAAACCGACAGGGCGTGTGAGCGCCGCGGGGGTTCGAATCCCTCTTTCTCCGCCATCATGTCAAAATAGCTTAATTGGTAAAGCATTCAGGATGTAGGTTCGAATCCTACAATTGGCACTTATAGTAATTGGCAGTAGTCGATTCAAATAAGCTTTATGACCCGCTAGCTCAGTAGGTAGAGCATTTGACTTTTAATCAAAGGGTCAGGCGTTCGAATCGCCTGCGGGTCACCACTTGCCCGAGTGGCGAAATAGGTAGACGCGTTGGACTTAAAATCCAATGTCAGCAATGACGTGCCGGTTCAAGTCCGGCCTCGGGTACCATCTCATTTAACGGGGTATTAGCTCAGCTGGGAGAGCGCCTGCCTTGCAAGCAGGAGGTCAGCGGTTCGATCCCGCTATACTCCACCAAAAGAAAAAAAATAACATTGACAAATCATGTTGTGTTTGTTATCATATAATAGCGAAATAAATATCGCGTGGTGGAGTAGTC
>JAQUZK010000180.1 GCA_028691335.1 Candidatus Izemoplasmatales bacterium | reverse complement strand
TTTTTTAATTTCTACGAAATTACCAATTCTATTATGTTCTCCAATACTTGCGCCATCACGTAAATGCGCAAAAGGACCTACTGAAGTATTCTTTTTAACCTCTGAATTATAAACTAAAGAATGCTTGCATGTAACATTTTCTCCAATTCGAGAATTATGTATCTCAGTATTCGGGCCTAATTGAGCTCCTCTTTCTATATAAGAATTACCTGTTATATAAGTGTTTGGATGGATAACTACATTTTCTTCAATAATAACGTTTTGACCAATAGTGATACTGTCTGGATTAATCATCGCTACGCCAGAGCGCATTAAAGCTTTATTAATATCATGTCGTAAAATGCTTTCGGCTTTAGAAAGGGCATATAAATCGTTGACTCCCATGGCTTTATATGCTTTTTCTAAAACATATGTACCTACTAGGTAATCTTCATTCTTCATAATTTTTACGATATCAGTTAAATAATACTCTTTTTTAACATTGCTATTTTTAATTTTTAACAACGAAGGTACTAAAAACTTATTATTAATAATATATATTCCT
The DNA here is from genome assembly GCA_028691335.1 of Candidatus Izemoplasmatales bacterium. Lineage (GTDB taxonomy): Bacteria > Bacillota_I > Bacilli_A > Izemoplasmatales > Hujiaoplasmataceae > UBA2289. The sequence goes on along the minus strand of JAQUZK010000180.1, from coordinate 2,800 downwards.
GTATTAATTTCTTTGATTTGTCTTTCTTCTTTTGTTGCATCATTTTCTTCAACAATTGAATGTAAATAATTGTTATCATCACGAATTATTCTTCCATATCCATGAGGATCATCGAAAAAAGTACTAACTACTGTTAAATCATGACGAAACTCTAAATGCTCATTTATTGCTTTCTTAATCACATCATGATCAATTAGCGGCATATCACCAGGTAAAATTATCGTATAGCCTTCGTCATCTGTTAATAAGTCTTTAGCAGATAAAACTGCGTGACCTGTACCTAATTGTTCCTCTTGTACTGCATATGAAACAGTAGAATTTAATATTTCCTTAATAACTTCTTTTTTATGACCTACAACTGTGATTAATTCATCAATCATCGTTGATTTAAAAAGATGTTCAACAATGTAAGCGATCATTGGTTTCTTTAATAATGGATAAGCACACTTAGGTAAATCTGTTTTCATTCTTGTGCCTTTACCAGCTGCTAAAATAATAGCATATCTTCTCATACCTTAAAATCTAAACACTAAATAATTAGCGTTTATTCTCCCTTCCCCTTATTTTTTATATTTTCAACAATATCATTTATTATTCTTTCAACAGTTGCATTATCCGCAGCTGAAACTGAAACTCTAATTAATGGTTCAGTTCCACTTGGTCTAACAATAACCTTGCCGTTATTGCCCAAACTGTCTTGATAATGTTTCACTAAAGCAACTATGTCTTTATCTTTAGAAATATCTTTATTGATATTCTTGATGTTTATCATTTTATCAGGATACATATGAATTTCTTTCTTAATATCTGATAATCTCACCTTATATTCATAAAGTATTTTAAGTAAATACCAAGCATTTAAAACTCCATCACCTGATTTCAACAAATTGTAATTAATTATATGTCCAGAATTTTCACCTCCCAGACATCCTTCTTCATCTTTTAAAGCTTTAAATATATACTTATCTCCAACTTCTGTTTGAATTACTTTTATTTCTAGTTTCTCGAGAGCTTTTATTATACCTAAATTACTCATTTTTGACAAGACCACAACATTGTTTTTTAGATAACCATGTTCTTTCATATATTTAGCAAATAAATATATCAATAAATCTCCATCAAAAATATCGCCTTGATCATCAATTACTAATACCCTGTCACCATCACCATCAAAAGCAATTCCTAAATCTAACTTTTGTTCAATCACTACTTTTTTTATAGCTTCAAGATGAGTAGACCCACAATCTTTGTTAATATTCTTTCCATCTGGTTTATCACCAATAATACTAACGACATTTGCGAATTTTTTCAACATTGCTTTTGCGGAAGTTATAGTCGCTCCATTAGCTAAATCTAAAGCAATATTTAATAACTTATCGATTCTTAAATCAAGAAATAATTCATAATACCTATTAATTAACCCAGGTATTTCTATTTCCTTACCTTCTTTGACATCAGCTAGGTTAATACCGTTATCAATTACATCCTCGATTATAATTTCTTCTTCTGGCAATGTTTTTTGTCCTTTATTAAAAATCTTAATACCATTATCATGGTATGGATTATGGCTAGCCGTAACCATAATTCCTAGACAATTGTTTTCAATTGATGCGAAAGCTAAAATAGGTGTTGCATAAACACCTAAATCACAAACATCAAGACCAGCCTCTAAGGCACCTTTTTTTATATTTTCAACAATCATTTCCCCAGACTCTCTTGTGTCTCGGCAAATGATAATCTTATTGTTAATATGCTTGAAGTGATACAAGCTTCTTCCTACTCGATAACTAAGAAGAGGTGTTATAAAATGAAAAGCTTCACCTCTAATTCCATCAGTACCAAAATATTTCATATTTCCTCCTACTCAACTGTTACAGATTTAGCTAAATTTCTAGGCTTATCAATATCTAGTCCTAATTCTTTAGCTTTATAATATGCAATCAACTGAGTAGGTACAACAGCTAAAAGTGGAGCTAAATATTCATGAACACTTGAAAGAATAATATCATCTGAACTATCTGCGATATTTTCAGTTGAAATTATGATTGTCTTTGCACCACGTGCTCTAACTTCTTGAATATTTGACCTAGTATTATAATTTATTTTTTCTTGAGTAATAATCGCGATTACAGGAATATCTTTTTCAATTAACGCAATTGTTCCATGCTTTAATTCTCCAGCCGCAAATCCTTCTGTTTGAATATAGCTAATTTCCTTTAATTTTAATGCAGCTTCTAAAGAAGTATAATAATCAATACCTCTACCAATATAAAAACAATTTCGTTTTTTAAGTCTTTGATGTACTAATGCTTCGATATACTCTTTCTGATCAATAATTGTTTCTATTGCGACAGATAGTTTTGATAATTCAAAGTTTAAATCAATGTTCTTCTCTTTAGCTAAACTAAAAGCTAGAATAGCTAAAACTGTCGCTTGAGCTACATATGCTTTAGTTGAAGCAACAGCTATTTCTGGTCCAGCATAAATTTCTAAGGCATGATCTGCTTCTCTAGCCAATGTGGAAGTCATTACATTTGTTATAGTCAAACATTGATAATCCATTTGTTTTAAATTAACTAAACACGCTCTTAAATCAGCTGTTTCGCCAGACTGTGATATTAAAACAAAGATCGCATCTTTTTCTAGTAAAGGTGGATTATACGCAAATTCACTAGCGATAAAAACTTCGGCTGGAATTTTTGTTATAGTTTCAAAATAAAACTTTCCAACTAAACCAGCATGCATTGAAGTACCAGCGGCTATAATATAAACTCTTTTCTTATTCTTAAATAACAAAGTT
>JAQUZK010000179.1 GCA_028691335.1 Candidatus Izemoplasmatales bacterium | reverse complement strand
TAATAATCCCAAGATTAAGTGATACCATATCATAAAATTTTGATAATCAGTCTCCCAATATTCTCGATTGACTTCATTAATCTCAATAGGAACTTTTAAAACCCAAAAAAATGAAAATGGAAGAAGAACCATTAAGAAGGTTACGAAAAAAATGAAAAAAAGTAATGTAAGTATATTTGTTTTTTTTCTAATTAAACCGTATTCTAAAGAATCAATATTAAAGCCTAAATCATCGTATATCATTTATTTAACCTCACTCGCTAAATAGATTATACCAAATATCAGTATTTTTCTAAATAATATGTTTAAATTTATGCAAATAGTGTTACAATAAAATATATAAAATAGTTAAAGGCGTGGTTTTTATGAATACAATTAAAATAGATAAATACTTTAGAGGAATGATTGCGAACAATGGTTTAAGTGGAATAGAAACAGAAAACACCATTTTTGCTTTTTTAGCAGCTGCTAACCGTTCTTATTATGGAATTAGTTGCGAATTATCTCTTTCAAAGGATGATAAATATATAGTTACAGGTTGTGATTCTTTACTCAAATATGGGATGCTAAACTTAGATATAAGAAGTTTTTCTTACAATGAACTAAAAAAGTTTTCACTTATAGATAGAAAAACTGGTAATCTAAATGAGTTTGTTTTTATTCCAAGATTAGAAGATTATTTAGCTATATGCAAGGCTTATCAAAAATCGATGTTTATTAAGATTAAAGATTGTTTAAAACCGGAAGAACTTGAAGATTTACAGGGGTATATGGAAGATTTTGGAATAGAAGACAATTATAGTCTTATTTCTGAAAACAAAAAACAGTTACAAACACTTAAAAAAATATTTCCAGCTAATTCTTTGTATTACTATTCTAGAATAGTAGATGATGAAAGTCTTGATTATTGTAAAAAATACGGAATAAATCTTTATGTAGATCATCATAAACTAAAAAGAGATTATATTAAGAATTTACACCTTGTTGGACTTAAAGTTATCAGTGGTGTAGTCAATGATAAAGAAGTAGCTGAAAAAATGATTAAATTTGATGTTGATTTTTTATTTACTAATATCTTAGAATAATGTAAAATATTTTTTGAAAAAAAATTTGAAAAATTTGGAGGTAAATGATGAACAGTACAATTGAAACCATTTTAAGTAGAAGAAGCATAAGGTCTTATCAGGATAAACCTATTCCTGAAGAACACTTACAAAAAATAGTTGAATGTGGTATTTACGCACCTAGTTCAAGAAATAAACAGGACTGGCATTTAACTGTAATAACTAATAAAGAAAGAATTAATGAAATAAACAAGTTAGCTTTGGAAGGGATGAGTAGATTTGGGATTGAAATAGAAAAAGATGCTCATATATTCTATAACGCTCCTTGTGTTATTGTGTTAAGTTCAAAAATAGGTGGATTTTCTGAAGTTAATGTAGGCTGTGTTTTAGAAAATATCTCTTTAGCAGCTAAATCTTTAGGATATGGCTCATGCATAATAGGACAAACTAGATATCTATATCATAAGGCTAATAAGATTGATGTTGATAGAATTTTGAAAATACCAGAAGGATATGAACATGATTTAGCAATATGTCTTGGTTATCCAAAAGGAAAAGATCCTGAAGTAAAACCAAGAAGAGAAAAAGTAGTAGACTATATCTATTAATACTGGGAGGCTAATTATGTGGAAAGATGAGTATAAAAAATGGATAGATAATCCTAATCTAGATACGGATTTAAGAAATCAATTGCTTGATAAAGATGAATTAGAGTTAGAAGATATGTTTTATACATCTCTTTCTTTTGGCACAGGTGGTATGCGAGGTATTATAGGTCCGGGGACTAATCGGTTGAATCTTTACACAATTAGAAAAGCTAATAATGGATTAGCTAAGTATCTCATCAACACATATAGCAAGTTGGATTTTGCTAGAGGTGTTGTTATAGCTCATGATAATCGATATATGTCTAAAGAGTTTGCGAGAGAAAGCGCAAGAGTTTTAGGGGCTTATGGGATAAAAAGTTATATTTTCAGTGATTTAAGACCAACGCCTGAGTTATCATATGCGGTTAGACATTTAAACGCATTAGCTGGTATAGTAGTAACTGCTAGCCACAATCCACCAAATTATAATGGTTATAAAATTTATGATGAATATGGATGTCAGTATACTCCAAAGTATGCAGAAAAAATCATTGAGTATGTTAATGAAACTAAAGATATTTTTAAAATAGATGTTTTAAGTATTCCTGAACTGGAAAATAAAAAATTATTAGAGTTTATCGATGAGGAAATCGATCGAGCTTATTTAGATTTGGTTAAGTCGATTACTATAAACAAAAATATTGAAAAGAAATTAAACATTGTTTTTACGCCTTTACATGGAACTAGTGGATATCTTGGGAAGAGATTGTTAACAGAAGAGGGGTTTAGTGTCAATCCTGTTGAAGAACAAATGGTTGTAGATCCAAATTTTTCTACAGTTAAACTTCCAAATCCAGAAGAAAAAGATGCGTATGAGTTAGCTTTAGTTTTAGCAAAAAGGGTTAATGCGGATTTAATTATCGCAACTGATCCAGATGCGGATAGATTAGGTATAGCTGTATATCATAAAAATGAGTATAAATTATTAAACGGTAACCAAACAGGAGCTTTATTGATATATTATATTTTAACTCAGAAAAGCAAACTTAATATTTTACCTAAAAAAGGTGTGGTTTTCAACACGATTGTAACTAGTGATTTAGGTGCGAAAATCGCAAGAAGTTTTGGCTATGATGTTATCTCAACTCTTACTGGCTTTAAGTTTATTGGCGAACAAGCTAGATACTTAGAAAATGATGAAAGAGAATTTATCTTTGGTTATGAAGAAAGTTATGGTTATGTAATTAATGATGGGGTTAGAGATAAAGATTCACTACAAGCGATGTTGATGATTTCAGAAGCGGCCAATTATTATTTAGTTAAAGAAAATAAAACACTTTATGATGTTTTGTTGGAAATATATGAGAAATATGGTTTTTACTTGGAAGGTTTAAAAAACGTTCGTCTTTTAGGAAAAGAAGGTCAAGAAAAGATTTCTAGGATTATGAGTGCTTTTAGAGATGAACCACTTAGAGCTATTGATGGAGTAAAGATAATTAGAATCGAAGATTTCTTATTATCAAAACGTTATGAGAATAAAAAGGTAGAATCAATTGACTTAGATAAGTCAAATGTATTAAAATATTATCTAGAAGATGAATCTTGGTTTGTCTTAAGGCCTTCAGGTACTGAACCAAAACTTAAGATTTATGCCGGAGTAATTGGAAGAAATTTAAAAAAATCTAAACACAATGT
>JAQUZK010000178.1 GCA_028691335.1 Candidatus Izemoplasmatales bacterium | reverse complement strand
TCTTCCGATCTATAAGAAGCTTATGGCTACTGATGTAATAACGCCAACAATTATCGGTTTAACGCCTTTTAAAAAGCCAATTACATATTTATTATCCGCAAAACGATGAAAAGCTTTTGCTATAATTATAATAATTATAAAGGACGGAAGTATTACACCGATTGTAGCCATGATAGCACCTGATAATCCTGTCCAAAAATCTGTGCCTTGAGTATAACCAACATAGGTAGCTATATTAATTGCGAATGGTCCTGGAGTAGACTCAGATATTGCGATAAAATCAAATATTTGAGCATAATCAAGCCATCCTTTATTTGTTACTTCTTCTGTTATCAACGGAATCATTGCGTACCCGCCACCAAATGTAAATAGGCCGATTTTAAAGAATGTAAATAACAGTTCAATTAAAAGTCTAAGTGTCATAATTGATCACCTCTAACTTTTAAAATTTGTGCGATAATTCCAATAACTCCACCAATTGCGATTACATATAATACAGAAAGCCATTCGAAAATAACTAGTGTAAAGCCTATTAGAATTAAAAGATAACTTAGCCAATTCTTATCTAGTTTTTTATACATTCTAATTGCGGCGTTTAAAACTAAAACACCAACGCCAACTCTAATACCTTTAAATGCATATTCAACATAAACGTTGTCTTTAACTTGCATGAAGAAGGTTGCTATTAAAACAATAATTATTAAAGAAGGCAAAGCTACTCCTAGGGTAGCGAAAAAGGACCCTAAAATCCCTTTTACTTTATGCCCAATATATGTAGCTGAATTTATCGCTATAGGTCCTGGAGTAGATTCTGCGATAGCAATTATGTCTAAAAACTCATCGTCAGTTATCCATTTATGTTTTTCTACAGCGTAATTGTTAATAAAGGGGATCATTGCATATCCCCCACCAAATGTAAATAATCCTATTTTAAAAAATGTCCAAAACAATGTGAATAACATACTTTTTCTCCTAAAAACTATGTATCTTTAAAATTAGATAGTTCATCTTCTATTCTCTTATGAACAAGATCACTGATTTCTTGAGTATCCATATCTTTGAACTCATCATACTTGATTACTGGTAGTACTTTAATAAATACTTTTGCTATTTTAAATTTAAAAATATCTACCGTTTTATGCATATTATAAAGACATACCGGGGAAATATCTGATTTAGCTTTTAAAGCGATTTTAAAAGTACCACTTTTAAATTGTTTTACTGTATTTGAATGACTTCTAGTGCCTTCTGGGAAAACAGCTATAGGTTGTCCTTCTTTAACTTGCTTTATTGCTTGGATAACTGCTTGCAAAGCCTGTCTGTCTCCCACTTTTCTTGAGAGTGAAATACATGAAATACCATTCATTATATTTTTTAGAATCTTAATTTCATGTAATTCCTCTTTTGTGATAAAGGTAACTGGATAATCAGAATAAACTTGCTTTATATATAGTGGATCGGTATATTCTATATGATTTGATATTATTAGAAAATTATTGTCTTTTGGTAAATTCTCTTTACCTAAAATAACAGGTTTAACTCGATATAAAAAATTGAAAATATAAAGATTAAACTGATGTAAAACCTTATGTTTTCTCATGTCATTTCCCGGAGATTTTTCACTTATAAAAATATAAAAAATAAAAATCAATAAGGTAAATATTACAAATAATAGATTGGCTCCTACAAAAAATAGGATAACTTTAAAAATATCCATCAAAATAAACTCAAAATCGATTGCAAAGCCATAGACTATGGTTCCAGCAATAGTAAGAATAAATTGAATTAACGCTATCATTTTATTTTATCCTTTCATACACAGCGAAGTTTAACTCTTCATTATCATCGGATTTAATCAACTTAAAATCATTTAAATCAATATCTAGATAAGTATCTCCTTCATAAACTTTTTTTATATGAGTTATATATAGTTTATCAGCGTATGGTAAAGCTATTTCATAAATTGTTTTACCACCGATTACGAATATCTCTTCTTTATGTTTTTTCTTTAAAAAACTTTCTAAATCATTAATTACCTCTACTCCTGGATATGAAAACTCATTTAAAGAAGCGACTATAGACTTACGATTAGGTAGTGGTTTATTAAGTCTAGCAACTATTGATTCAAAGGTTGTAACACCCATTAAAACAGTCTTGTTCAAAGTAATATATTTAAAGTATTGTAAATCTTCTGGGTAATTCCAAGGTAAATCATTATTTTTCCCAATCAGTCCAGTAGGATCCATTGCAAATATCATGCTTATCATTTTATACAGCTACCTTTCCTTTAATTATAGGATGAGGATTATAATCTACTAGTTTTATATCTTCATAGACAAAATCTTCAATGTTCTCACGATTATTGATAATTATTTTCGGTAAAGACTTAGGTTCTCTTGATAATTGAAGTTTAACTTGTTCAAGATGATTCTTGTATATATGTGCGTCGCCTACAGTGTGTACAAACTCGTGAGGCTTTAAATTACATACTTTTGCGACAAGGACTAATAACAAGGCATAAGAAGCAATGTTAAAAGGAACACCTAAGAAAGCATCTGCACTTCTTTGATACATTTGTAAAGATAATTTACCATTTGAAACATAGAATTGAAACATCATGTGACATGGTGGCAAAGCCATGTCTTTGATTTGTGGAGGGTTCCAAGCAGAAACAATAAGTCTTCTGCTGTCAGGGTTATTTTTAATTTGATCGATAATATTCTTCAATTGGTCAAAACCATTAAAATCTCTCCATTGTTTTCCATAAACGGGGCCGAGATTTCCGTGTTTTGCGGCGAAATTTTCATCATCTTTAACTCTTTGAACAAACTCATCTTGAGATTCTCCTCGAAAATCTTTTGTGAGTGTAAAGTTTCTATATGGCCATTCATTCCAAATTCTAACATTATTGTCAACTAAATACTTAATATTAGTGTTGCCACTGATAAACCAAAGTAGTTCGTGGACAATAGATTTAAAATGAACCTTTTTAGTTGTTAACAATGGAAAGCCATCATTTAAATCAAAACGCATTTGATATCCAAAGGTAGAGATAATGCCTGTATTAGTACGATCTTCTTTTTCTTCACCTTTATTTAATATATGTTGTAGAAAATCTAAATATTGTCTCATGTATACCCATTAATCTATTTAAATAAATTAATGTTCCCTCCTAACTCATATTCTAATAAAAATTATATCATATTTTCAGATATATCAAAGTAAAATCAAAAAAATAAGCACCAATGAGCACACAACATATGAACGATAACTGTCTGGAGTAAAATCTAGGCAGTTTTTCATTTTCAAAAGAAAAAGAAACTTAAAAAGATAACCCCTGTAAGGGATAAAACTTAATCAGGTCTAAATC
>JAQUZK010000177.1 GCA_028691335.1 Candidatus Izemoplasmatales bacterium | reverse complement strand
AATGTAGAGGGGTAATATTCTAAAAAATTGTAAAACTGATGATAAAAACAAAATGGACCTTAAAAAAGGCTAATTATGCAACCGAAAGAGAGAGGTAAAATGTGAATAGTCATAAATATATATTTTATGCGATACTAGCTGCGGTTTTATATGCAGTGAGTACTCCAATCTCTAAACTTCTACTAAACCATTTGTCTCCGGTATATATTGCAGCTTTACTTTATTTAGGAGCTGGCATAGGAATGAGTTTTGTTGCTGTTATAAGAAAAAGAGTTTCTAATACTATCTACAAATCATTTACAAGAAAAGAATTACCATCTATTTTTGGGATGATTATCCTTGATATTATAGCTCCGATATTGCTTATGGTTGGATTAAATACATCACATCCTGAAAATGTGGCTTTACTTAACAATTTTGAAATTGTCGCAACCTCATTGTTTGCAGCTTTTATATTTAGAGAAGTTATTCCAAACAGGTTAAGGCTAGCAATTGTACTTGTAACCATTGCTAGCTTATTATTATCTTTCGAAGATATTGATGCATTCAAGTTCTCTATAGGCTCAGTTTTTGTTATGTTTGCAACTATTTGTTGGGGGCTAGAAAATAATTTAACTAGAAAACTATCATTTAATGATCCGTTGATGGTTGTTGTGATTAAAGGTATTTTTTCTGGCTTAGGATCATTAACAATAGCTTTGTTATTAAATGAAGTAGTACTTTATGTATCATTTATTCTATGGGCTTTGTTACTAGGTTTTATTGCCTATGGCTTAAGTATTTTCTTTTATGTTACTGCACAAAGAGAACTTGGTGCAGCTAGAACAAGTACGTTTTATTCATTTGCGCCATTTATAGGCTCAATATTATCATTGATCATATTTTTTGAATTACCTAAAGTTAATTTCTATATTGCCATTATATTAATGGCAATAGGTTCTTATTATGCATCAACAAAAAGCAAAAAGCATACTCTAGATATAATTTAAACTGTGATTACTCTTATGATATCTTGAAAAAAATTTTTTCTAAAAATAATATGTAAAAGTAAAAAATTTAAATTTTTCTATTCAAGTATAAATTTTTAGGAGGAAAATAACATGAATCTATGTCTAACAAAAAAAGTTCAAGATTTATTTCAAATGAATAGTTTGCCTGTTGTTAAAGAAATAGACTCTAGTGTATGGCATGCTAATATAGAAATAGTGAATAGGAAGAAAATACTAATACTTTGTCATTCTAAAACAGGGTATACTGTATTTATTTATGGTTTTAAGAAATCTATGTTAAACGATTTTAACACTTTGATTTTGAATAGTATAAAAGAAACAATGGCTTTTGATGGGTTCTTGCAAGAAGCTATTAAATCTTTTGTTGATGACATGAAAGATTTAAGGCTTGCTAAAACTACTAATAAAAGTATTATCGCTAAAACAACTTCATCTAAGAAAACAATGCTTTGTTTTTTAGAGTATTTGGATTCATCAAAACTTAATCAAAAAATATTATCACATCGTGTAAATAGTATGCTAGGAGTAAATTATTTAGAACCTCATAGTTTAATGAGAGATTACCTGAGTAATTTTGTAAGTAATCCAGTATCTTATAAAGGATTTGAATTAGATGTTAGTTTAAAGTTGGAAAAAGGATTTGTAATAAGAAGACTTTTAATTCCTAATTATTATACTTTAGATAATCTTCATATCGTTATCCAAAAAGCCTTTGGCTTTAATAACAGTCACTTGTATGACTTTCTTGAAAACGAAACAGAATTATTATATGGAATACCAGATTATTTTGATGATTTAAGCTTTAATTATCTGGATTCTAGAAAAATATCATTAGAAGACGCTTTTAATAATTTTAAAGAATATCAGTATAATTACGACTTCGGTGACAGCTGGAATTTTCATATCATATGTAGAATGATTCATCATTCTCCTCAGGAGATAATTCCTACTTGCTTATATCATGAGGGCGAAAACATTCCTGATGATGTAGGCGGTGTTTATGGGTATGAACGTTTTATAAATGTTTATAACAACCCTTATCATCAAGAATATAATCTTGCTAGAATTTGGGCGGAACAAGTAAGATATCATAGCTTTAATTTAGAATATCTCAACCATAGTTTAAAACTACAATTACCTTTAGAGTTTCATTACTCTTATTATAAGGATTTATAAGAGTATAAAATTTTTATTTCTTAATTGTAAAATCAATAATTAGGAGTATAATATTTCTTGTGAATTTATAATATGTTTAATTTGGACAGATTTAAATCTGTCTTTTACTTTGGGGTTTTTATGAGAAAAATAGGATTAAGGAACATTAAAACAGCTATAGCAGTCTTGATAACACTGCTAATATCATTTATTTTACAATTAATATCACCTGATTTCAGTTATACTTGGTATTCGCCTTTTTTTGCATCTATCGCAACTGTTTATTCGATGCAAAGTTCAACATCTAAGTCAATAACACTAGCTAAGATCAGATCATTTGGTTCTATTACAGGTGGATTATTTGGTATGGTATTAATATTATTGTATGAAGAGTTTTTAATGAGTTATATAACAGTTAATTATGGAACACTAATTAATACTTTGGTTCTTTATTCAATTACTGCTATTTTTATTTCAGTTTTAATATATTTCTTAGTTAAATTCAAAGTAAATGATTTAGTTTTTGTGGCTGCTTTAACTTATTTAAGTGTAACTATATCGATAAGGAATAACCTACCGGTTATACCTTTTGCGATTAATAGAATAATGTCTACAATAATTGGGGTATTAGTTGCTTTATTAATTAATAATTTTAAGATATTTAGATTCAAGAATAAAAACATTCTTTTTGTCAGTGGGCTAGATGGTTGCCTACTGACAAAAGAAAAGAAGTTAACATCTTTTTCATCATATCAGTTAACTAATATGTTGAATGATGGTTTGAACTTTACTATCTCTACTACAAGAACTCCTGCATCCTTAAGAAAAATTCTTAAGGGTATTCCGATAAGAAATAATCTTATGATAATGAATGGAGCTGTTTTGTATGATATTAAAAATGAAAAATATTTAGATATGAAATATATTGAAAAGAAAGCGCAATTTGGTATAGAAGAATATTTTAAAAGTATTGACAGGAATATTTTTACTTATACAATTATTGATGAGGCTTTATCAATTTATCATGTTAATTTTGAGAATGAAGCTGAAGAGAAGTTTTATTTTGATAGAAAGAATGATTATTTTAGAAATCATATCAAGGGAAGACTTAACGAAACTGATAATGTAATATTTTATACTTTGATTGATAAGTTAGAAGTAGTTAATAAGTATAAAGAAGACTTAGAGGAACTTCATGGTGATTATATCCATCTACAAGTCTATGAATATAGTTTTTTAAAGGGTTTTTACTTTTTGA
>JAQUZK010000176.1 GCA_028691335.1 Candidatus Izemoplasmatales bacterium | reverse complement strand
ATAATTCGGTGTTTAGCTGTAGAAAAATTATGTCGTATAAGCTTCTTTAAGTAATCATCACCACTTGTTTTCCCGTGATTTAAAGCTCCTTGCGATTCATTAAGATAAGCTAAAACTCCGTAATCAGCGATTTTTGCAATTTTTTGAAAATCAGTTCTATAAATTTCAGGAACATCTTGATTTAAATTATAATCAGTTGTATAAACAATAGCTCCGTCCTTTGTGTATATTACAATACCTGCACTTAAAGGTACAGAATGTGTAGTAGAAAAGAATTCTACAAAAAAATCATTGAACTTGATGATTTTTTTGTATTCAACAATATTTAATTGATAATTTTCAGGAATCATTTTATTTTCTCGAAGATTATCTCTTACAATAGCCATTGTATATTCAGTCCCGTATACTGGAACATTAATCTGTGACAAAAACATAGGCAAAGCACCGATATTTTTATCATGTGCGTGCGAAAGAAACAACGCTTCAATATCATCTTTACGATCGACTAAATATGTCATATCTGGAACTAAAGCATCAACTCCTAAAAGATCTCCTGAAGGATGTTGTAACCCACAATCTAAAACTATAATTTTTTTATTTATTTCTATACAATAAAGGTTTTTTCCGTTATCACCGAGCCCACCAAGGGCAAAAAATTTTATTTGATTCATTATTATCCGCTCTTTCTTTAAAAATTTCACTTATATTATACCGTATTTTACTTAATACTAAAAGGCAAATGGAACATTAATTTTTTTAATTTTATAGATTTTACAATTATCAGCTCTTTTATTATTGATTTAAAATTTCAAAAATTTTTCAAGTTAGTTTTACTTGTTTTATTATATTAAACGTAAATAGTATGATAAAATATTTATGGTGATAAAATGATTAACTATCCTAATAAGAAAAAATCTGATAATATTAAGCTTTCATCCTCAGCAAATAGAGGTATGAATTTTGAGGCTATGATTAACCAAACTAATGATTTTTACCTTGATAATGATATCGCGGTAATTCATAAAAAGCCTATTCCAATCCAAATCGTTTCTGTCGATTATAAAATGCGATCAGCCGCTAAAATAGTTGAAGCATATTATAAATTACCTTCAACAACTGACTATAATGGTATCTACAAGGGCAGATACATCGATTTTGAAGCTAAAGAAACTAAAACTAAAACTTCTTTTCCAATGAAAAACATTCATGAACATCAAATTAAACATTTAGCACAAGTAAGAAAACATGGCGCTATAAGTTTCATAATTGTTTATTTCTCAGTTTTAGGAAGAATATTTTTCCTAGATTCTGATTATGTTGTTTCATTTTATGAAAGATCACAAAACAACCGGAAATCAATTACAATCGAAGAATTCGAAAAATATGGTCATGAAATCAAAGAAGGATATAGAAAACCGGTTGATTATTTAAGTATTATCGATAAATTTTATAAATAAACCCCTCAAATTTTGAGGGGTTTTTCTTACTTAAACAATTCATTTAGATGATTAATAATTAAGTTCCAGCTATTCTTGATAATCATGACGAAATTTTCTATTTGTTTTTCAATTTCTACCTTTGATTTTAATTTCCCTTCAATTACTTCATATTCGAACATTTCATTCAAAACAGAAATAACATCTTTATCTATGTTTGGTAAATCAAAACCCTTGTTATAACTTGAAAAAGCATAGTTAACTTTTCGAGTGTTCTTTTTATCACTTTTATCTGAGTAGGTTATTCTAACGTCTAAACCTTCTTCTTCTACCATATAACAAAAATCAATATTAATAGACTTATTTTTTTCAGAAACTATAGGACTAAGAGTCAGAATCTCTAGATTCTTATGCTTTGTTTTACTAATATGTGCCTGATTATCTTTGGTATATGAGGAGAACTCTTCTTTAATTAATTCTAAATGTTTATTCATATTTTTAATTGTCTTCTTTCTTAGCAGCTTTAATTAAGATTTTTACCATCTTATTAGAAAAGGCTACAGGATCTTTAATTTCTAAACCTTCGATTAATAATGCTTGATTATATAATATTTCTGCATAATCTTCAATAGACTCAGCATTAATAGAATACAAATCTTCGATAGCACTAAACAATTCATGTTTAGGGTTGATTTCTAATATCTTCTCTGCTTTTAAATCCTTTTGTCCTGGTAATTGATTCATTACCTTTTCCATTTCAAAGCTCAATCCATCTCCACTGACTAAACAAACTGGAGAATCAGTTAGTCTTGTAGAAAGTTTAACATCTTTAACTTTATCTTTTAAAACTTCTTTTATTTTGTCTAATAAATTTTGATTTTTAGTCTCTAAATCTTTTATTTCTTCTTTTTCCTTATCATCAAGGATATCTAAATCTCCTTGATTAATAGATTTGAATTTCAATTTATCGTACTCATTTAACATACTAATCATGAATTCATCTACTTCATCGGTTAAGACTAAAACATCATAACCTTTTTTCTTTAATACATCCATCTGAGGAGATATTTTAATAGCCTCTTTAGAAGAACTTGAACCATAGAAAATCTCTTTTTGATCCTTAGGCATTTTTTCAATATACTCTTTTAAAGTAACCAGCTTATCTTCATTTACAGTTTCAAATAGAAGCAAATCTTGTAACATATCTTTATTCATTCCAAAATTATCATAAACACCATATTTTATATTAACGCCAAATTCTTTCCAGAATTTTTCGTATTTATCACGTTCATTCTTTAGAGTTTTTTCTAAGTCATTAACAATCTTTTTCTCTAGATTTTTTTGAATTAATGTAAGTTGACGATTTTGTTGAAGGATTTCTCTTGATATGTTTAAGTTTAAATCTGGACTAACTACTAAACCTTTAATAAAACGCAAGTAATCAGGAACTAATTCTTTACATTTATCCATTACAAAAACACCTTTTGCATATAATTGTAAACCTTTTTCATATTTTTCTGAATAAAGATTTGTCGGTGCTTTTTCTGGGATAAAGACAATTGATTTATATGTAAGAGCTCCTTCAACATTTGTCCATATACTGAATAATGGGTTGTTATAATCATAATATTGAGTCTTATAGAACTCATTTAATTCTTCTTCTGTAACTTCGTTTTTATTTTTCTTCCAGATTGGAGTCATAGAATTAATAGTTTCATTTTCGATGACAGTATCAAATTTACCTTCTATTTCATTTCCTTCTTCATCCTTTATAGGAACTTGTTTTTCATTTTCCATTGTAATTGGATATTTAACATAATCAGAATACTTTTTAACTAAAGAACGGATCTTATATTCTTCTAAAAACTCATCATAATCTTCTTCATTCTCGTTTTTTCTGATTGTAAGGATAATCTCAGTTCCCACACTATCTTTTTTCGCTTCTTCAATGGTGAATCCTTCTTCACCTTTTGAAATCCATTTATATGCTTGA
>JAQUZK010000175.1 GCA_028691335.1 Candidatus Izemoplasmatales bacterium | reverse complement strand
CACACGCAACAGTAGCTTCACTACCTGTTCCTGCAGTTGTTGGCATAGCTACTAAAAAAGGTTGCTTCTTTAAAACTTTTAAAATCCCTTTTCTTGACTGTAAACTTTTGTTTTTATGGGTAACCCTAATTCCTATCCCTTTGGCTAAGTCAATAGATGAACCGCCACCTATAGCTAAAGTCATATTTGGAGAAAAATCTCGATAACTATTATAAGCAATTTCGATTTGTTGGATTGATGGATTTGGTTTTGTTTCATTAAAAACTTTTATTAAAAAATCATTATCTTCTAATTTCTTTAAAATATTATTATAGAAAGATAATTTTACTATATTAGGATCGGTCACAATGAAAATCTTTTTAAAACCTAATTGTTTTAATTTAATTATAAGATTTTCTAAAGCGGCCTCTCCTTCAAAAAGAAGAGGTTCTTTAAAAGGCAAAAAGTACATAGATAAATGTAAAACTTTTTGAAAAAACCTAAAACTCATTTTCTTAAGAATATTCATTTTATTCTCCTCTAATTTTATTCTATAATATTAGCTTTTCCACCAACCCACACTTTGGAAATATTATCTAAACTATCTGTCTCTAAATTAACTACAATTTCTGAGGGTTGATTCATACTATAACCTTGTCTTAATATAAAATTATGTTTGTTTTTGTAATATTTAAATAAGTAACAAGCTAACGCGCCGTTAGAAGTTCCTGTTGCACTTTCTTCTTCAATACCTACCACAGGCGCGAAGTTTCTTCCGTATGCATCACAGTCATTATCAATACAGAAAGCATGGATACCAATTGTATTGTGCTTTTTAGCTAATGATATCATTTTATCAAAATATGGATTTAAATTATTAAGAGTTGATATATCTTCTACTGGCAAGAAAATTTCTTTTATTCCAGTGGAAATAACCTGAGGTTTAAAATTTTTACTTATTTTTAAGTTAGTGAAACACTCTACTAGTTCATTTAAATCCACAAATTCGCTAAAAACAGGTTTAGGTTGTTCCATAAAAACAAAATCATCTTGAACATCAAGTTTTAATATCCCAGCTTTAGTTTCTTGTGTGTAAATTCCTTCATTAA
This sequence comes from Candidatus Izemoplasmatales bacterium, assembly GCA_028691335.1. GTDB lineage: Bacteria > Bacillota_I > Bacilli_A > Izemoplasmatales > Hujiaoplasmataceae > UBA2289. Next base: position 2,341 of record JAQUZK010000175.1, on the reverse strand, counting down.
TTAGCTTTAGATTCTTTAAAAGGTTAAATGTAGCTATAGTAGCGTGACCACATAAGTCAACTTCATTTGTAGGAGTGAAAAATCTGACTTTAAAGTCAGCTATTTCACTTTTTGAAACAAAAGCAGTTTCACTGTAATTTACTTCTTTAGCTATTCTTTGCATATCTTCAACTTTTAATTGATCTGCCTCTAAGTAAACCCCCGCTTTGTTTCCCCCGTTAATCTTTTTGGGAAACGCAGCTAGTCTATACAAATTATCCATAGTTATTCTCCTTGTTTAAAGCTATTTTACTATATAAATGTCCACAAAAAAATAAAATATACACTTTTCGTTAAAAAAAGTGTATATTACTAAGAAAAATTAAAAATCAATATTATCCATTTCTGGGAATAATTTTCTTCCAGTATTAATCTTTCTAATTTTATCCATATCTTCTTTAGAAAGAGTGAAATCAAAAACATCAAAATTACTTTCTATTCTTTCTGGAGTGACACTCTTAGGTATAACAACTATCCCTCTTTCGATTAACCATCTTATGGCTATTTGAGGAACTGTTTTATTATACTTATTCGCAATTTCATTAAGTGTTTCATTTGTTAATAACTCATCAATTTTTCTGCTCATTAGTGGAGCGTATGCTTCTAACTGAATATTGTTTGCTTTACAAAAATCGTGAAGAAAATGATTTTGCAAAGTTACATGAGTCTCTACTTGATTAACCATTGGTTTAATTTCAACGTTATCAAGTAGATGTTGTAAATGATGAACATTATAATTACATACACCAATTGCTTTAACTTTACCTTGGCGGTATAAATCTTCTAAAGCTTTATACGTAGATAAAGAATTCTCATATCCTTTAAACCAATGAATTAAATACAAATCAACATAATCTACACCTAATTTCTTTATGGACTCAGAAAATGCTTTTAAAGTGTTTTCATAACCTTGATCAGTGTTCCAAACCTTAGTCGTAATAAATAAATCTTCCCTTTTTACTTGTGAGTCAAAAATTGCCTTACCAATCATCTCTTCGTTTCCGTATACAGCTGCAGTATCAATATGACGATATCCTTTTTCTAAAGCGACAAGAACAGCTTTATAAGCGTCTTCAGGTTTAGACCTCCAGGTACCTAACCCAATTATAGGCATTTCGTAGTTATTATTTAACTTAATCTTATTCATATTAATCATCTCCCTTTTTAACTTTATTATACCAAAAATTCCATTCTAGGAAAAATAAAAAGAATTATTCATTGATGAATGTAATATTTTGAGCAAAGAGAGGAGAATAGACATGAAAAAAACTCTATTAATATTTACATTACTTTTAAGTTTTATTACAGCATTTTTACTAAATGCTCTAGCAGTAAACTACTCGCCTAATTACTTGCCGGGTGGCAAGAATTACATTTCGAAAGATAATATGATTTTAGAAGGCGACATGATTACTTCAATTGATTCTTTTTTAGTTAAGCCTTATACAAATTATACAGTAAGTTTCTTAAGAGATGATTTAGATCAATTTCAAGACTTTTATTTTGAGATTAATTATTATGACAATGAAACTCTACTAACAGGACAAGTTATAGAAAGTGAAGATTTCTTATATGATAAAGATTTAGAACTTCCTTATGCAACTTTTAAAACACCTGCAGGGTGTAATTATATAAGTTTTGAAATGGCCAAGATAGAAAGTTATATGTCTGGGGAAGAACTACTAGGTTTTCAAATAGAAGAAGGCATAGAACCTACAACTTATGAATCTTACATACGAGGAGCGATAATTGACACTACATCTCCTTATTTCATTGGTTCAAGTACAATCGTTTCTTTTTTTGATCAGCCAATTACGATTGAGGAAATAAAAGCTTCTTTATCAGCTTATGATGATATTGACGGAGATTTAACTCCGAATATTCAACTTAAAACTGATAATTATTCTTCAAATATAGGGGAATTAGGTTCATATACAGCTTCTTTCTCAGTTTCAGATAGCAGTTCAAATACAACAACCATTAACGTTAATATTCAAGTTGTAGATGCAGTATCGCCAGTCTTTTCAAACATTGGAGTAATTAAAATCGCTTATCCAAACTCATACACAACTGAGCAAGTAAAAGCAATGCTTATAGCTAGTGATAATTATGATGGAACTTTAACTTCTGATAATATATCTGTGGTTAGCGATGGATATACTGAAAACTGTAATTTTGTTGGTAAGTATGAAATTGAGATCAAAGCGGTTGATTCTAGTGGAAATGAGGCAACTTATATACAAGAAGTTGAAGTTGTGGACGAAGAAAAACCAATAATTACTGGTACAGACAGTTTTGATAT
>JAQUZK010000174.1 GCA_028691335.1 Candidatus Izemoplasmatales bacterium | reverse complement strand
GAATGATGGTTGGTAGAGATGTTATTTTTAATATCGAAAAGAAACCACAACAACTTGGTGATGTTGTTTTAGAAGTAAATAATCTTAAAGTAGTATCTGAAAGAACCAAAAAAAATGTAGTTGATAACGTTTCTTTTAGAGTAAGACAAGGTGAGATAGTTTGTATTGCAGGTGTTGATGGAAATGGGCAAAGTGAGCTGGGATTAGTATTGTCTGGTCTTATTAAAGCTAACGATGGACAAATAATTTTAGACAATAATGATGTGACTCATAAATCAATAAGATTTAGAAATGATAATGGTATGAGCCATATTCCTGAAGATAGACATAAACATGGGTTAATTTTAGATGATAGTTTAGCTAATAATCTAGCATTAAAAAAATATCATTTAAACCCATTTCAAAAACATGGATTTATACAAAAAAAATCAATTGTTGATTTAGCTAGAAACTTAATTGAGGGTTTTGATGTCCGAAGTGGCGAAGGCTACAAAAGTAAAGCTAAAAATCTTTCTGGAGGAAATCAACAAAAAGCAATTATCGCTAGAGAAATAAATAAAAATTCAAGCCTTTTATTGTCAATACAAACCGTAAGAGGCCTAGACGTTGGTGCTGTAGAATTCGCGCATAATAAAATTATTGCCGAAAGAGATAAAGGTAAAGCGGTACTTATGATTTCTTTTGAATTAGATGAAGTTATGAATGTAAGCGATAGAATACTAGTCATGTATGAAGGAAGAATAGTAAAGAATGTCCTTACTAAAGATATCGATGTTGAAGAATTAGGTTTATATATGGCTGGCGTTAAAGAAGATATCGTTTATCCGGATAAACTCTCTGAACCAAAACAAAAAGAGGAGGCTAACAATGAAAAAAATATTTAATAGTCTTCTTAATACAATTAAAAAAACTTCAGCTTTTATTGTTAAAGCTGCAAAGAAATATTTTAATCTCTTCATAAAAGAAGCAAAAAAAATCGGACAAAAACTTTATCCTACTTGGTTAAAGATTAAAAAATCTGATTCTACCACTGCTATTTTAGGCGCTTTATTGGCTATTGTAATCGGGCTTACGGTTGGAATATTGTTAATGATAGTAATTAATCCTAGCGGATCATTAATTGGAATAGGCAGACTTTTAAGAGGATTCTATAATGAACCAAAAGGTGCTTTGATAGGTTTTGGTGAGATGTTGGCGCAAGCTACTCCAATAATTTTTACTGGACTAGCTATTGCTTTCGCTTTTAAAACTGGGTTATTCAATATTGGTGCCAGTGGACAGTTTACAGTTGGACTATTTGTAGCTGCATTAATAGGTATACTTGGTGATAAACTGGGTTCATTCCAATGGATAGTGGCCGTTTTAGGAGGTATGGCTGGAGGCTTTTTATGGGGCTTCATTCCTGGCTTTTTTAAAGCAAAATATAATGTTCACGAAGTTATTACTTCGATTATGTTCAATTATATTGCTTTATATGTAGTAAACGGGCTTCTGAAATCACCATTTCTAAAAACACAAGTGGTTAATGGAGCTACTAATAGAACTGTTGCAGTTGATCAGGCTGCCAGAACATCTTACGGCTTTTTCGATACTTTACTTCCTAATTCAGGGTTAGACATTTCAATATTTATTGCTATAGGTACTGCTATCATTCTTTATATAGTTCTTAACAAAACTGTCTTTGGTAGAGAACTTAAGGGCGTGGGCTTAAATAGACATGCTTCTAAATACGCTGGTGTTAACGAAAACAAGAGTATCATGTTATCTATGGGTATATCTGGAATGATTGCTGGTTTAGGAGGGGCTTTATTAATTTTAGCTCCTAATGTATATAACCTAGGAACGCCTTACTCAATTGAAAATACAATAATGACTCAGGGCTTTGATGGAATACCTGTCGCTTTGCTAGCATCTAGTAATCCAATAGGAGTTGTCTTCTCAACATTATTTGTAAGTTATATTAAGTCTGCTGGAGAAGCTATGCAAAGCGCAGGATTTGTTCTTGAAATTGTAGAAATTATTATTGCGATTATCTTGTATTTTAGCGCATTTGCTTTAATTATGACTCAAAATTTAGGAAATATCAAAAAATTGTTCAATCGCTTTAAAAAGAAAAAGAAAGATAGCGATGAGACAAACAACTTAGAAGTAAAGGCGGGTGAAAACTAATGGCGTTTTTCTTTGCTCAAGCATTATTATTCATTATACCTTTACTAATCGTTGCTTTAGCAGGTTTATTCTCTGAAAAAAGTGGTACAGTTAACATCGCGTTAGAAGGTTTGATGGTTGTCGGAGCTTTTTGCGGTACATTCTTTGTAAGTAAGATTCAAGAAATAGGGTTTCTAGAAAACTCTCCTCATCTACTATTAATTGTCGCTTTATTAATCGCAGGAATTGGTGGAGCCTTATTTTCAGCTCTTTTAGGATTTTTAGCGATTAATATGAGAGCTAATCAAGTTATTGGTGGTACTGCTTTAAATTTATTAGCTGCCGCTCTTGTAGTTTTCTTAATTAGACAGCTTCAACCTATCTATGATAATTTTGGAACTGTAATAGGAAGCAGAGGAGATATCAGTTATAATCCAGAAGTTTTCAGATTAGGAACTAACATTCTTATGGATGAAAATGAATTAAAAGGTATTGGAGATTTCTTTGTTTATGTATTTCATAACCAAGCTTACCTAACACTATATATCGGTATATTAATTCTTGTTGTTACAACAATCGTAATTTATAAAACAAAATTCGGGCTAAGATTATCTGCCTGTGGAGAGCATCCTGAGGCTGCTCAGTCTGTTGGAATAAATGTCTATAAATATCGTTGGCTCGGCATATTAATATCTGGCTTCTTAGGTGGAATAGGTGGCGTAGTATATGCTCTACCAATTTCAGTTAGCTTTGATGGAACTGTTGCTGGATATGGTTTCTTAGCTTTAGCTGTACTAATCTTCGGGCAATGGAAGCCGACTAGAGTTTTTCTAGCAGCTATCTTCTTCGGATTATTTAAAGCATTATCCGTTACTTTCTTTAAATTTGATTTTATTAACGAATGGATTTTATTATATCCTAATATTCCTTTTGGAACAATATTCAAAATTCTTCCTTATTTAGCTACGATGGTAGTTTTAGCGATTTCTTCTAAAACTTCAAGAGCTCCAAAAGCTTCTGGTATACCTTTCAACTTTAAAGGAAGATAGTAAATAAAACACATAAATTTAAAGCGACTATTTCTCGAATAGTCGCTTTCTTTATCTTATTTTGTTTTTACGTTTTGAATCATTGTATTAATTGAATCAATATCATCTGGATTCAAAGTAGTTAAAGGATAATAAGTTCTTTGAACTTCCATATCATAATAAATACTATTTGCAATAGCCCAATTTCTTTGCCAAGCATCTTCTGAATCCATTTCTCCAAGGATTATGTCAAATGCTTCTTCTGTAGCT
>JAQUZK010000173.1 GCA_028691335.1 Candidatus Izemoplasmatales bacterium | reverse complement strand
TATCATACTGATTTAGGTAGAACTAGAGGTTATAGCAATGGCATTAATTTACAAAACTTCAACTGGGATAATTATGATTTAGTCGTCATTGATGAATCTCATAATTTTAGAAATAATCCTCAGTATAGAGATAGAGATACACGATATTCATTTCTTTTGGAAAAAGTTCTAAAGAGTGGAGTCAAATCTAAAGTTCTTATGTTATCTGCAACACCAGTAAATAACAAGTTCCTAGATTTGAGAAACCAAATTGCACTTGCATATGGTGATGATCCAGAAGAATTTAGTGAAAAATTAGATACAAAGAAGAGTGTAAATGTCATTTTAACACAAGCCCAAAAAGCCTTTAATGACTGGACTAAATTACCAAAGAGTGAAAGAAATGCAAAAGAGTTAATGAAATCACTAGATATAGATTTCTCTATTCTACTTGATAATGTAACAATTGCTAGAAGTAGAAAACATATATCTAAATATTATGATGTTTCAGAAGTTGGAGATTTTCCAAAAAGATTACCTCCTAAATCATTTTATACAGATATAGCAAGTAATGAAGATACTATTGAATATAAAACGATATATGAAGAACTCATGAATTTAACGATGGGTGTTTATGCGCCAACACTTTATATTCAACCTTCTAAACTTTCAAAATATGACAAGATATATGATATTAATGTTGAAGGTAAAGCAACATTAAAACAGTTCAATCGTGAAAAAGCACTTCAAAGATTGATGACCATTAACATGTTAAAAAGACTTGAATCGTGTGTTGATTCATTTAGAATTACAATTCAAAATGTTAAATCTGCATCTGATAGAACTATGACTTTAATCGATAAATTTGAGAAAAATTTATCAGGAAGTTCCATTCAAGAGCTTGATAGTATTCAAGTTTATGACTATGATGATGAAGATTTTGATATGGAGGAAAGCGGGACTATCGGAAAAGTAAAGATTGATTTTAGAGATATGGACTTACGTAGATATAAAGCAGATATAAGTCATGATATTGCAGTACTTGAAACATTATACGATATTATGAGTTACATCACACCTGATAAAGACATGAAACTTCAAAAATTAATCGAAGAGGTTTCTAAGAAGATTGAAAACCCTATTAATCCAGGAAACAAAAAAGTTCTGATTTTTTCAGCATTTGCTGATACTACAAATTATCTTTACAAACACTTGTCAGCATATGTAAAGAATAAATATGGTTTAGAATCTGCTAGAATTCAAGGTAACTCGAACGGGAATGCATCAACTATCCCTGGAAGTAAAGATACGGATAGGTTGCTTACAATGTTCTCACCAATTTCAAAAGAGCGTGATTTAATTTATAAAGATGAGAAATTTGAGATTGATTTATTAATTGCTACTGACTGTGTTTCTGAAGGACAAAATCTTCAAGATTGCGATATATGTATTAATTATGATATTCATTGGAATCCAGTAAGAATTGTACAAAGATTTGGGCGTATCGATCGTATTGGTAGTAAAAACAAAGTTATTCAATTGATGAACTTCTGGCCAAACATTACTTTAGATGAATATATAAAATTAAATGCGAGAGTTGAAAATAGAATGGTACTTGTGGATGCTACTGCAACAGCAGATGACAATTTATTAAATCAAGAGGAATCAGATTTAGGTTACAGAGCATTTCAACTAAAGAAACTTCAAGAAGGATCACTGCAAGATCTAGAAGATGTTGATGGTCAAATTACAATCACAGACTTAGGGTTGAATGAGTTTAAAATGGATATGATTCAGTATATTAAAACTCATGGGGAACCAACAAATATTCCAAATGGATTATACGCTGTTGTAGAAGAAAACTTAGAGAAAAATATTGAAAAAGGTACTATATTTGTTTTAAGGAACAGAAATGAAGATGTTAATATTGAAAAACAAAATAGATTACATCCTTACTATTTGTTATATCTAAAAGAAAATGGTGATGTTTTAGTAGACCATACAGATCCGAAATATATCCTTGATGTATTAAGAATAACTTGTAAACATCAACTTGAACCATTAAAGGATTTATGTGCTCAAATGAATAGAGAAACAAAAGATGGCTATAAAATGGATAAGTATTCTTTATTGCTTCAAGAAGCGGTTAAGACTATTGTGAAAAAAGAAGAACAAAATGATTTGGCATCAATTTTCAAAAAAGGTAGTAATGCTTTATTTGGTAATAGCGTTTCAGGATTAGACGACTTTGAATTAATTTCGTTTGTGGTGGTGAAATAATGTTCAATTTCTCCAGTAAAACATATGTAGGAAAAGAATATAAAGTGTCTGATTTTTTAACACAAATTAATGCAACGAAAGATGTTAAAGAAGATTCTAAAAAAATTAAAAGCATTATGTTCAAAAATGTAATTAATGCACAATCTTTAAATACTATTGAAGATAAAGATTATAAGAATATTTACATAATATTAATTTCGTTGAAGGAAAGAAATATCCCTAAATTGTTTGTTGAGGAATTAGATAAAAATATTTTGTTTCATACATACTATATTTTTGATTTTAACAATGAAATTTCTACAATGATTGCGTATAAAGAGATAGGATCAACAGCGAAAATAGGAAGCAAGTATTATATAAGAGATTTTCATAAACAAAATGCTATTGATATTCCTAGTGTTAATAGTGTTAAAGATATTTACAAGTTTATTCTTGGTTATGAAGTGGGAATAGTTCCGCGAGCTACGGAATCTCCTAGTGAATATATCACACGAGTTAAAGCGATAAATAAACTGAACTTTCAAATGTCTAAAACAGAAAGTGCAATCATATACGAAACTCAACCAAAAAAGAAGTTTGAATATAATGAAAGACTTAGAAAATATAAAAAAGAATTAGTTGAACTAATGAGAGCGGAGGAATAATATGGCAGAAAAGTTAGAAATGATGAGTAGTAATATCATTCAGGAGAATATCGATTATATTGCTAGTAAATTTCCTAATGCATTAAAAGAAGTAATTGAAAATGGAAAAACGGTAAAGAAAATAGATTTTGATATTCTTAAGCAAGAGTTATCAACAATACTAATCGATGATAGACAAGAAAGATATCAAATGACATGGCCAGATAAAAAGAAATCTATTCTTTTAGCAAATAGTAGAATAAATGCTACTTTAAGACCAATAAAGGAAAAATCTGTTGATTTCGATAATACTAAAAACCTTTATATTGAAGGTGATAATTTGGATGTTTTAAAACTTTTAAGAGAAACTTATTTAGGTAAGGTAAAAATGATTTACATTGACCCGCCTTATAATACAGGAAATGACTTTGTCTACGAAGATGATTTTTCTCAATCAGCGGATACTTATTTAATGAATAGCGGACAATATGATGAACAAGGAAATCGAATGATTTTGAATACTGATTCAAATGGCAGATTTCATACTGATTGGTTAAATATGATG
>JAQUZK010000172.1 GCA_028691335.1 Candidatus Izemoplasmatales bacterium | reverse complement strand
TCGAATATGTTTTTAGCAATACAGGAAAGACTTTTTCGGCTTTATCAATATCTAAATATTTGAAATCTCAAAGAATGAATGTTTCAGTTGACACTATATTAAACTACCTAAATATTATTACAAATGCTTTTTTAATTTATAAAGTAAAAAGAAATGACCTAATAGGAAAATCAATTTTAAAAACTGAAGAGAAATACTACATTGCTGATCAAGGCATTCGGGAAGCAATTGTTGGAAACAATGAAAATATTATAGAAATGCTATTAGAAAATATTGTATACATTGAACTATTAAGAAGAGGATATACAGTCTACATTGGCAAAGTAAACGATCGAGAAATTGATTTTGTAGCAAAAAAAGGAAAATTAACTAAGTATTATCAAGTTTGTTATATTATGGAATCTGAAAAAACAAGAGATAGAGAATTTGGTGTATACGAAAGTATTAGAGATAATTTTGAAAAGTATGTATTATCTATGGATAATGTGGATTTTTCACAAAATGGAATTATTCATTTGAATATTGAAGATTTTTTATTAGAATAACTATTTAGGTTTTGCAGATATATGAAAAAAACAAATAATAATTTCAAGTCATTAGAATTGCAGAAATTAAAATTGCATCAGTTAAGGGAGATATTAAAATATGAAGAATAACCAAAAATATTTTTTATCATTTATTTTACTTCTTTTAATTTTTACCTTATATTCTTTTCTTTATGTAGCAATTATTTGGTTTGATCACTTTAACATGAGTAATATCCATGTATCCGTCTATTTGTTTTATCCATTTCTAATTTTAGGTACACTATCGCTTATTTCATCATTTCCTTTGTATAAATTACTAAAAAGAAGATTAACTATTAATGGTAGTAGCTATAGAGAAAAATATCGAATAAATCTTTTGATGAACATTTCAATATTAAATTTGGCGGTTGTAATTTTGAATATAATTGGGTTAACTATATGGATAATTTTTATTGCAGGACCCGGAGTTTAATTCCTTATATATAATGATAGAATATTCTCTTAAAATGTAATTTTTAACTAACTATATGATGGTTAAGTAGTTATTATATTAATTATTCTAGAAAATCTAACAAGGGTCAAGACAAGGGTCAAACTAGTTTTTAATTTGATTGAAACGGTTAAATATAGACCAATAAACACTATGTGTGTAAATGCTTGACGTGCAGGGCGTGGGGGGGTCAAATTGCACTAGTCAAGATAAAGTAGACACTTAATTTAATCTATATAATAATTTTGCTCGTCAAAAGACATATCTTTGTATTGTTTTGGTGTGAGATAATTTAATAGCAAGCAAATTCAAACGTTACATAGGTAGTAGGTATAAAGAACAAAAAACATAATAACAAAAATTGTATTACTTACAAAAGAAGGTCAGTTATGAATCTTTAAATTCACTCCACTTATATAATTTTTTTATACTTAATCTAAGTGGAGTAATTCATTTTAAGAGAAATAATGATTCTATGTATGGCTTAATTGTATTTTAAAAAAGATAATATAATATTAGGTTACTAACTATTCTTAGGATTTGTTCGAGAATCAAGTTTCTTATAATTAGTTTAAATGTACTTTTATCAGTCTTTATGATAGAATTATTAAGAGGTGTTACATTGAAGAAGAAATACTATTTTATACCACTAATCCTTATAATTATATCTGTTTTTTCATCTTTTCTTGCTTTTCAGAAAGCCAAAGAAATTGATGAAGGAAGAATAAGTCTTACAAACGGAGAATTCACTCCTGTTTTTTCTGGCGATTATAATGCTATTGTTAGAAATATAGATTTTGATGCATATTATATTGAGTTAAAATCCTCAAATAATAGTTTTGAAATAAAGACATATGATATAGAGGGGTCTCCACAAAAAGTATTTGAAATTATTATTAATAAATTAGGAGATGATTTTTATCCCGAAATCATAAAAGAAACAATTTCTGATGATTTAGTTGTGATAGATGAAATTGATGATTATTTATTTTCTGTTACTTTATCTAAAGATTTAACATATGAGTATAATATCAAAAGAACGGATGATTTAGAGGATGATAATGACTTAGAAATAGAACTATTTATCATTCCGGATGATATTCATAATCTACAAGTATTGTATGAAAGTATAAGTTTGACATCAGGTTTTATGGCAATTATATCTGTGGTAGTTATAACTTTTTTAGTGTTTACTAAAAAAAGAAAATAAATTAGGAGATTAATATGTTAAAATTTGTTGAAACAAAAGAAGCGCCACAAGCAATTGGTCCTTATTCGCAAGCAGTCCTAGCCGGAAGCACACTTTATATTTCCGGACAGACTCCTGTTAATCCAAAAACCGCTAAAATAGAAGCTGTGGATGTGGCTTTGCAGACGAGACAATGCTTAGAAAACATCAAAGCAATTGCTTTAGAAGCTGGGTATGATGTAAAAAATATTGTTAAATGCGGAGTGTTTTTGAAGAGTATGAACGACTTCAAGAACATGAATCAGGTTTATGCTGACTTCTTTGGTTTACATAAACCAGCTAGAGTAACTGTAGAGGTTTCAAAACTTCCTTTAGATGCTCTAGTAGAAATTGATGCAATTTGTGTTAAGTAAAGAAAAAAGGAGAGCTTAGCTCTCCTAATTTTTTTTAAAAAGTATTATAAACCAAACACTTTAATGAAAATTCTTTGAATGAAATCAATGAACTCGCCAGGACCTGGGAATGGCACTCTTTCTAATGCCCAAGTAATGTGTCTTACTATTGGCCAATCTGGATAGTAAATCGATAATCCGGCTTGAGCAAATAGGATAATTGATAAAATGAAAATTATAAGAATAAAGGTTTTGACCCAACGAGGTATTAATCCTTTAGAAATCTTATGCAGTTTCTTTTCAATATTTGAGTTGTTAGTCTTAAGTTCTTTAACTTGCTTTTGAAGATCAATAATCATTTCTTTTAGTTCAGAAATAGAGTTTTGTAAATCTGGGTCATAACTTTTTTGATCTTGTTTATTACTTACAACCATTTGCTCTTCAATTGCTTCTTTTTCAATCGCTTTTTGTTCATACTCTTGGTTAATATCTGATAAAATATCTTCCTTGTGTTCTTGCTCAATAATAGACTCTTTTGTTTCTTCATATTCTGAAGCGATATCTTCTTCAGGGGTAACTGGTAATGGAGTAGGAACTTCTATAACTTTATCTTCAATATTGTTAATCTCTTCTTCCAACTCGACAACTAATTCTTCATCTTTATTGAATCTCTTTACTTTTGGAGCTTTTTGATCAAACTCTTTATAAATGATTTCAACCATTTGATCTTTGTTTATGTATGCAAATGCAATGATGTCATTTAGTCTAGCAAAATCTTCTAACTCTTTAAGATTAAAATCATTTAGCTCTTCATGTACTTCTGGAATATATTCGTTACGTTTTTTTAGTTCGTTAACAACTATTTCTAGTACTTGAATCTTT
>JAQUZK010000171.1 GCA_028691335.1 Candidatus Izemoplasmatales bacterium | reverse complement strand
AAGATATTCATGATGTAAAATTACTTTGTGAAACCTTCAGCATTCCAATTCCTGAACAGTATAAGAGTAAAATATAGTTACTTTTGGGGTGCGTAAATGTTTTAATATAGGTAATCAAAGCCATATTTAAAACAGGGGTCCATAAAACTAGTTAAGGGTGCGTAAATTTGCTCAGGGGTGCGTGATTTACCTTCAAGGGTGCGTGATTTTTGCTAGGGGTGCGTAATTGTATTAATATAGGTCAACAAACACAAGTTAAATAAATAGGTTTGATACAAATGTATCAAGCCTTTTTTTGTTTTGAAGATAGGGAGTTTTACCCTTTATTCACACTCACAACAAAATTCTAACAGGTCGTTAAGTTATAAAAAATCAGCTATTTTATAAGTTTTATTAAAAAACACATCAACGATTTAACGATTACCTTACAATTTAACGATTACTATGATAAGCATAGATAATTTACTTTAAAATGTTATAATTGTGACTAGTGAAAACACATAAAAATATTGTTTTACAAATCCAATATTGAGAAAAAAAGAAACGGAGTGTAATTATATGAGTAAGAGGTTAGAAGTTTTAAGAAAAAGAAGTATTACTTTATTAATTATAAGAAGTATAGGTTTATTCATAATCGCTATAATGCTTTTTGTCGGAGCATTTATTGCAAAATCTAAGACTGACGATAATAACGTTTATATATTTTTAATTATTTTAGCGCTATTAGTCATTTTTGTTATGATTTTCAATATTATTTATCAGTATCAAAAGTTTTTAAAGAAAGACTAAATATAACTATCAGAAAGGAATATTGATTTACAATCTTTTTAATTTTATACATAAACAACAAAGACCAGTATAAAATATTGCCGAAAATGGCATTTTTTTATAGTTAATGATTGACAAAGATAGATTTTTTAGTAAAATAAAGTTAACCACCACAAAAAAGTGCCAAAAATGGCAAAAAATTGCGGTGGATGGAAGGGAGTAAAAATTATGATTAAACGAGATAGTTACTTAAAAAGACTTACTTTAGCTAAATGGAATGGATTAATTAAAATAATTACGGGTGTTAGAAGGTGTGGGAAGTCTTTCTTACTTAATGAGATATTTTATGAACATCTTATTAATGAAGGTGTGAATGAAAATAATATTATTAAAATAGCCTTAGATGATGAATCATATTCTGAATATCTTGATTCAAAAAAACTTTCTAATTATTTAAAAGAAAAAACTAATAATCAAGATGAGAAATATTATGTTTTAATCGATGAGATTCAAAAGTGTATTGGGTTTGAGGCTGTTTTAAATGGCTTATTATATCAACAAAATGTTGATGTTTATGTTACTGGTAGTAATTCAAAATTTTTATCAAAAGATATCATTACTGAATTTCGAGGTCGTGGTTATGAAATTAGAGTATACCCACTCACTTTTTCAGAAATTGAGTATTTATATGACAATAAAGAACAAGCTTTAAATGATTATTTAATATATGGTGGAATGCCACTAATATTTAATTTTAAAGAAGAGCAAGGGAAAAGAGAGTATTTAACCCAACTATTTAATAACGTTTATTACAATGATATAAAAGAGCGTTATAAAATAGAGTATATAGAAGAATTAGATAATATAGTTAAAGTTTTATCATCATCTGTTGGATCTTTATCAAATGCAAAAAAAATTACTGATACTTTAGTTAGCAATAAAGGTAAAGGTATTAATTATAGAACTGTAAGTAATTATATGGAATATATAATTGATGCTTTTTTATTTGAAAGAGTAGAACGCTATGATATAAAAGGACGCAAGTATTTAGCACATAACTATAAATATTATGCTCTTGATCTAGGTCTTAGAAATGCTAAATTGAATTTCAGGCAAATTGAAGAAAACCACTTAATGGAAAATGCAATATATCTTGAGTTAGTAAAGAGAGGTTTAAATGTTGATGTTGGTATTGTTGAAATAAGAAAAAATGTTAATAAGAAAGATATAAGAAAACAATTAGAAGTTGACTTTATTGTTAACAAATCAGATAAAAGATATTATATTCAATCAGCATATGTCATCCCAAATGAAGATAAGCTAAATCAAGAATTAGCTTCATTTAGAAATATTAATGATACTTTTAAAAAGATATTAGTAAGAAGAGATCCTTATCTAAATCGTTACTATGATGAAGAGGGTATTTTGCATATGAGTTTGATGGAGTTTTTAACCAATGAAAACAGTTTGGATTTGTAATTTATAGAGATGTTAAATGCGATTAGTAAAGATATAACAAAAATTTGATGAAACATTTTTTAGTAAATACGAATAGTGTATAATAGAACACGATATAATAACATAAATGGAGGTCTTAAATAGTGTATAAAATTAAAATAAATATTATTTTTTTATTTTTCTTTTTACTGATGCTTTCAGGTTGTAAATTAAAAAAAGAAGAAACAATTCATTTTATTGAAACAAACACAAGTTTATCTTATTCATTTTTTGCTAATAATATAAATCCTGAAGTGACATTTGATAGTTATAACAGAGTAGATTTTGAAAATGGATACGACTTAACAACTATTGATGGTAGTGAAACTTATAGATTTATTAATATTGAAAAATATGGTAAAGAACCTGTAATGTCTTATTACAGTGCAAACAATAACAATGTTGAAAACATTTCTTTATTTGGTATTAAAATTGGTGATGTTACAAAAGTATATAAAAATAGTTTTTTAAATGTTTCTAAAGACTATAGTTTGATTGATTTTTTAATTAAAGAGGGATTTGAATATAACTATGACAAAGCTTATATTAATCAGGGATATCAAACCATTAATGGAGTTAGTGTTAATTGGGTTTATTTGATAAAAGATGATATCTTTATTAATATTGCGTTAGAAGCGGTTAAAGGATTAAATTTAGCAGCTTTTGAAATTGGAATAAATACTGATGAAGTAATCAATAAATTAATAAAAGACAAAGAAGGCTATGAAATAAATATTATAGATGAACACGGGTTATTGTTTGGTAACTATAGTGAAAAATATCAATTTGGCAGTTTAATTAATTTTAAGGTATTAAAACCAAATATTGAAAAAACACCAAAACTATATATTAACAATGAATTTATAAAAGAATTTAGTTTTATAAATAATATGATTTATGACTATGAAACATTTGTTTTTATGCCACCATATGATGTAGAAGTAGAAATTAGATTAAGTTAGTAATAAATAACAATATACATATTTTAAAAATTTCTATTTTGGTATAAGTAAATTGAAAAATATTTAAAATGCTGCCGTACCAAGCCATTATTTTAGGGGTGCGTAGAATTTGGTAAGGGTGCGTAAAAAAACACAAGGGTGCGCTAATTTTATGTAGGGGTGCTCTCTTGTATCAATATAGGTCTAATGGGGGCTGCGGACGAAAAGTTGGACCATCCGAAATGGTAACACTACGTGTATAACGATGATCAAAAACTTAAGG
>JAQUZK010000170.1 GCA_028691335.1 Candidatus Izemoplasmatales bacterium | reverse complement strand
TAGTAGTCTCCAGGATTTAAAACCGGATTATTACTCTTTATTCCATCTTCCATGTGAGTTTTAACCATTAAAGCAACTTCTTCTATAGTATAGTCAAACAAAGAGATACTGTCTATTCCATCATACTTATAATTATTAACCATAATAGCCATATTTCCTTGATCATCTTGCCCTAAAACAAAGCCTCTTAAAGAAACCTTAAATCCAGAGTAACTATAAATAGAATCATAGCCGAAATCTTTTGTATAAACCCTAATTCTATCTTCACCATTAACTAAATAATACTCAATCGAATCAGCGAACACAACTTCAATTAAACCATCAACTTCTACAGGGTAACCATAAGTATCTTCACTTAATAAATCAAGTACAGAAATCTCATAAACACTCTTCAAATTGAAAGTCTCACTAACGATACCAGTTCTGCTTTCTACCTCAACGTCAGTATAATTAAACACCCTGTAATAAGTATAATCACTAACCGTACCAGTCAACCTCAAAGTATCTCCTACCAAACCATCATAATCATTAATTTTGTTATAAGTATCATAGGAAATTACTGTGAAAATTCGATCAGTACCATCTTCTAAAATCATTGTTCTAGTGTTGCTTTCAGTCGCAACTACTGAAACAACAATTGCTTCTATAGTAAACTCAGTCGTATCATCCGCAATTAAATTCTGAATATCTGTGATTACAAGCGGAGGAACAGGTAATACTGTAAAATCAAAATTAAAGCTATAATCAATTTCACCGATAACTATTCTAGCTGTAATAGCGATAATTTTATTAGAAACTACCTCATCTATATACGCGTTATATCCATAGGAAAAATCAATCACATTATCTGGATCAGTTACCTTTGTATAAGTAATATCAACATCTGGAAAAACAGAGAACACTGTAGTAAAATCAAAAGATTCTCCACCGATAAATTCAACTTGATAATATTCAAGAATAAACGCTTCAATATAATCAACCTTTTCTTGATCGGTAAAATCAACTTGTACTATATCTCCAGGTAAACCTACATATCTTAATTTCCACAAGTTTAAACCAGTGTCATTATCTTTTTCAAAAGTATATGAAAAGCCTTTTAATACAACAAATTGATCCTTCATTCTTTCTAATTCAAAATAAGTGTAATTATCAACGTATTCAATCCTTATTTTACCAATAGGTGTTATTAAATAAACATCAAAAACATTAGGCACATATAATTTACCACTTATTTCAATATAATTGGTATAAGATGAATAATCTGAAGTATCTTGATTGATAAATACATCAAAATCTATAGCTTCAGCTACTAAGCTATATTGATTACCCCTAGAAACTATCTTAACCAAAGCCTCATTAGAGTCATAGACATAGAAATATCTTTCAGATGTATTTCCAAGTTTATTAATAGACCCAGTTAAAATAATTTCATCTCCAGCATAAACCGACATATAGCTTGCGCCAACGTATAGAAGCTCACCAAACTCATCAACTAAATATAGATAATCAGGATGCCAATAAACTACAATACCCTCGATATAAATAGTACCATTAACATTTCCATTTTTTATATCAGTAAAACTAGTAAAACTAACTGGATTTAACACCGGATTATAACTCAATTGAACTGAAGCAGTACCATAGGTCAACTGAACATCAAAATCGAGATTAATAACCGTTGTTGTAAACTTTAATTGATTCAATGATGAATCATAATACTCTTCAGTCAAAGAATCCATCGTCCAAGTAATCTCTCCACCAACAACCGGATTATATTCAATCATCCATAAATAATCACCAGGCATATAAGAAGTCTTCTCGAATTGATATCTAAAACTCTGTTCCATAGCATCTAAATACTCTTGATCAGATGCATAATCTGGAATTCTAATATCTAATCTTATGCCTTCATAGTACAATCCGATCACACCATCAACTTCCATGATGAATCCTCTAATTATAACTTCATTAAATTCATAAGCAAATAATTTTTCAAAAGCTCCATGCCCTATTGTCATCAAAGGAATAGTATAATCATCAGTTACAATCGAAAATGGAGTAGTACTTTCCATTTCTGATAATACAAAACCTCTAATTTCTACATATTGACCATACAAATCAACATCTAAATAATCCATAGCTAAGATATCTGTTTTATCTTTATAAACTGGTAATAAGCCTAAACTATTATCATTGGAAACAACATAACTTAGTTCAATATCGCCATCTCCATCAAGAAATACCATTGAACCTTCCATGTCTTTTCTAACCATGAAAACCGCTTTATCGCCAATCTTTAAATTAGCTACGTTCATCGCAAACAAACTACCTGTTGAATCGCTCAAAATAGAAATCATTGAGTCTGGTTCCAAGGAAACTACTGTAGCTTCAATTTGATAGAACTCCCCAACTGTTCCATTTAAGAATTCATAAATTGTCGCTACTATAATTGGTTTAAGATTGGCTGATACAGTAAAATCAAATGTTTCAGCCCCTATAGAAAGAGTAATATCAAAAGGAACCAATTGATTAGAATCTGTAGTTAAAAACTTGTCAGTAACCTGATCATAATAATCCTGATACAACTGATCAACAACCCAAGAAATATGTCCAAGATTATATAAATATAAATCATCTAATCCTAAAGCCATACCTGGAGTGAACTCCACTTCGCTCAAATAATCATTGATAATGTTCTCTATTATTACTAACTTATCATTACTAGTCATAGTCAATACATGTAGTTCTGTTAAAACCGCTTGATATCCTTCATTAGTTTTCACTAAAACAAAATTAACTCTAACCATTCGGTCTAAAGCATCATTCAATGCTTGAAGAATGTCTTCTCCATAACTTTGGTAATAAATTTTTATTCCTTCATAAGTTAAGTAATCAATTACATAGAAGTCAGTTCCATCTTCATAGAACATACCTTCAATATAGAAGCCATGGTAAACATCTTCATCATCTAACCCGCTTAATCCCGCTAATGTTACTTCTACGTCAACCGGTGTATCACCAGTTCCAACTGTATTTGTAACTGTCGCAGAAACTATAGACGGAATGTTATATGATATATCTAACAAGCCTGTTATATGAACCTTATCGCCTAAAGATAAACCAGTATAATTTGCTTCCACAAATACATAACCAGTTTCATCATAAATATAAAACCCTAGATATCCGCTACCATGAAGAGCATAAACAATTCCTTCTACTTCAACACTAGCGCCATCAGTTTTTGTGATTTGACTTAGGATTGAATAAGGATTAGTATTTTCTAACCAGTTAGCGTAGATAGTTAAATTCATAGCTGGCATTGTTGTATAATCAAAGATTTGTGTATAAGCACTATCTAAATACCAACCATTAAATATGTATCCTTCACGAATTGGATTTTCTGGTAAAACTATATTTTCCAAATAATCATAAGTTACAGGACTAATAAGTGATCCACTCATTGTATTAAAACTCAATATATACTCATTAATAGT
>JAQUZK010000169.1 GCA_028691335.1 Candidatus Izemoplasmatales bacterium | reverse complement strand
ATTATCAAGATTTTGGGCCAACCATTGAAAAGGGTGGTTACATTAAGATGAGTGTTTGTGGTGAAGAAGCAGAATTAAAGGTTAAAGAAGATCATCAAGCAACCTCAAGAGTGATTGTTGATGAACCATTATTATATGAAGTTTGTCCAGTTACCGGTAAAAAGGCAACTCAAACGATACTATTTGCGAGGGCGTATTAATGTTTTTAGTTCATGCAATTGATTTAACTGGGGCATATGAAATTCTTTTATACTTATCTATCATGATGGCTTTAGGGCTAACATTAGGTAAAATTGCTTCACATTTCGAACTGCCTGATATTATGGGGTACATTTTAGCAGGTATGTTATTAAGTGGGTTTGGTTTTGTAACCCATGAAACAGTATTAAAATTGGAGTTTGTTTCAAATATTTCATTAGGTTTTATCACATTTTCTTTCGGAACCTTGTTATTTTGGCCTAATATGAAAGCCCATTTGAAACAAATATTAGTTGTATTAGCCGTAGAAGTAGTATTAATATTTGGATTAACTTTAGCACTGTTTTCATTATTTAGACAGCCATTATGGTTTAGTTTAATTATGGCTGCTATAAGTATTCCAACTGCCACAGCACCCATTATTGAGATTACTAAAAAACATAAAGCTAAGGGACCACTAACCAATTTAATTTGTGGTATTGCGGGTTGGGATAACTTGGTCGCTGTTTTCATTTTCTTGATGGTATTACCAATATCAATCGCCTTGAAGAATGATACAACTTTAGCATTCACTCATTTTGTACCATTCCTACAAAAATTTGGTATTGCGGTATTATTAGGTATAACTTTAGGCTTATTGTTTGGATACCTTCAAAGATATGTCCTACAAAGATTTCAAAAGACAGATAGACATGAACCATACTTAGTAAGTAGTTTAGTGGTTATCTTCTTCGGAACTGCTGCATCTATGTTACTTGAAGTACCATATTATATTACGTTATTAATTGCTGGATTTGTTTTTACAAACATGCTTGATAAGAAAACATTTGAGTATGAAACCGACACACTTGATAACTTCATGCCACCATTCTTAATCGTTTTCTTCGTAATTGCCGGTGCAGAATTAAACATCACAAATTTAGTTACATACGGTGGATTAACGTTATTAATGATTGCTGCAAACTTAACAGGTAAGTATGTGGGTGGTTGGTTAGGAGCAATTGCTGCACCTAAAACCAGTGAAGCTCAAGATAAATATTTAAAAACCAGTTTATTCACACATGGTGGGATTGAAATTGCATTAGCAACTATGGCTGTTATTTATCTAGATGACCCAAGAATTAAAGCAATCGTGCTAACAGTGGTATTAGTGTATGAGTTCTTTGCACCACTCTTATTATCGAAGAGTTTAGGAAATGCTAATGAATTTATGCTTGTCCATGTTAAAGAACACAAAAATAATCCGATTAAAGATACTTCACTAAGAAGTTCAGATCAAGACGTAAAAAAATAATTTACATTGAAAAAGATAAAGATTTAAGTTACAATTAAAATAGTATTATTTTGTGGGGAGTAGCTAAAGTTTCATATTCGTCAACACGGAGAAATCCCGGATATGAATGCCTAGAGGAATGCAAGACCATATCCAATGTTTTTTGGTATGGTCTTTTATTATAGTTAAATTGGAGGATTTTTATGCAAGAATATTTAAAAAATATAAAAGAAGTACTAGCCGAGCAAGATGTTGTTGTTCATCAAGGATTGACTACCGCTCAAGTTGAAGAACGTTTAATCAAGTACGGTGAAAACAAATTAAAAGAAGGTAAGAAAAAAAGCATCATTAGGATGTTTTTAGAACAGCTGAATGACTGGCTCATTTATATCTTATTAGGAGCAACCGTATTGACCATCATTGTTGGAGAATATGCGGATGCGATTATTATATTAGCGGTTGTTTTGATTAATGCTGTTATTGGAGTTATCCAGGAAGAAAAAGCTTCTAAAGCTGTTGAGGCTTTAAAAAAATTAGCAACACCTAAAGCGGTCGTTAGAAGAAATGGAAACTTAGAAGAAATTGATTCTAACTTAATCGTACCTGGTGATATCATTGTCTTAGATGCCGGTAGATATGTTCCAGCTGACCTAAGATTAATTTCTTCATCCAACTTACAAATCGAAGAATCCGCATTAACCGGAGAATCAGTGCCTAGTGAAAAGTTTGCTGGTCATGAATATGATACTGATAAAGTGCCTTTAGGTGATCAAAAGAACATGGCATTCTCTTCAACCTTAGTTACTTATGGGCGAGGTGAAGGGGTTGTCGTATATACGGCAATGGAAACTGAAATAGGAAAGATTGCAACTATTTTAAGTGAAGGTGAAACTGAACAAACACCACTTCAAAAGAGACTTAGTGAACTAGGTAAAGTATTAGGTATTATAGCTCTATTAGTATGTTTAGTGATGTTTGGAATAATGTTAGTACAAGAATCGCCATGGGATGGTGGCTTTGATTTAGAAACTTTCAACGAATTATTAATTACTTCAATTTCATTAGCGGTTGCGGCAATTCCAGAAGGATTAGCTGCGATAGTAGCGATTGTGTTAGCCATCGGAACAACTAAGATGAGCAAACGTAATGCTATTGTTAAAAAGTTACCAGCGGTTGAAACATTGGGCTCAGTTAACATAATTTGTAGTGATAAAACAGGTACTTTAACTCAAAATAAGATGTCTGTTTTAGAATATTATACTTATGAAAATAAAGTATTAGTTAATGAGAAAAAACCATTAAATGATGATGAAACCTTAATGGCAACAGCATTCATTTTAAGTAGTGATGCTACGAGTGAAAATGGAACTTCCACAGGAGATCCAACAGAAATTGCTTTAATTGATCTTGGGAATCAAGTTGGACTATTCAAAAACGCATTAAATAACGAACATGAACGTGTGGATGAGCTACCTTTTGATAGCGAACGTAAGTTAATGAGCACATTAAACATCCATAATGATGCCTACCGTATCTATACTAAAGGGGCTTTAGATAATATCTTAAAAATATCTACTAAAGTATTGATTGATGGAAAAGAAGTTACCCTAACTGATCAAATTAAGCAAAATTTCCTTAATGCTTCTGACGAAATGAGTTCAAGAGCCTTAAGAGTTCTTGGGGTAGCTTATAGAAACACGAAAGATAAAGTTAAACCTAAAGAAATGGAAAAAGAACTTGTTTTAGTTGGGTTTGTAGGTATGATTGACCCACCAAGAGAAGAAGTTAAAGATTCCATTAGAGTGGCGAACAACGCTGGTATTAAAGTCGTCATGATTACAGGGGACCATAAAAATACTGCTTTTGCAATTGCCAAAGAATTACATATTGCAAAAGATATGAGTGAAGTTATGACTGGAGCACAGTTAGATGAACTTACTAAAGAAGAATTAGAAGCTCAAATCGATCATTTAAGTGTATTTGCGAGAGTATCACCAGAAAATAAAGTGACCATTGTTAATGCTTTAAGAGCAAAAGGTAATATCGTTT
>JAQUZK010000168.1 GCA_028691335.1 Candidatus Izemoplasmatales bacterium | reverse complement strand
GTATGATTCGACACCAGCTGGAAGTGATGGAAAACCAATGCTACTACATTATCCTTTTGGAAGATATAGAGCTAGAGAAGATATGTATTATCTAGTTACATATACACAACATAGAGAGATTCACAGAGAACTGGGTTTTGGTAGAGAAAATGGTGTATTCAATAGACACTATGATTTTGATAATGTTGGAAGTTCATTAATCAGATGTTTAGGAGATTATTGATGATAAAAGGAAAATAAAAAAAAGATATAAATGAGTCATTTAACTTTGTAAAATTTTCACTTACATACTTTTAGAGATTATATTGTAGAAATTGATCACGTTAAGAGTATTGGTACTAGTAAGCTTGAAATTAGCTTGACTATTTTTAGAACTCTAAGAAATTATCTGAAATCAAAGAATATAGAGCTTTTTCCTTTCTCATCGGATGAAGAAGTGTACAATTTTATATGCAATATAGACCCTAAGTGGTTAAGAGGACAAGACTTGAACTATATCATGGAGTTATCAAATATTAGTGTTGATGGACTTAATCTGAATACTATAAAAGATGCACTTAAAAGAAAAATTTTAGATTCATTTATATGCTAATGAATCTCATAAATGGTTACAATTATCAGAATGGCCTATATTATGCGGTGAACCTATAATATTTTTGTGTAATCAGAAGATACGGATAATCCTAATTTTGATTCATAAAAGATTACGTACGCATTTATATCAAATGATAAGAAGATGAAAAAGAAAGTCATCCAGTTTGATTAAATATATATTTTGATTTTAAATACTTCTAGATTATTAGTCAAAGCAAACATGGTTATAATGAATAAAGAGCTGATTATCGCATTAAAGTCTACCTTATGTCAAGAAAAAAATAAAAACATAACGAAACAACTCTCAATCGAGAGTTGTTTTTACGGTAATCGATATTTAAAGCAATATCACTAATATTATTTAATTATCTCAGTTTATTTGACAATTATTGTTATAAAAACGTTTTTATAATCAAAATACTAGCACTCTAGACTTGACATTGCTAAATACCTTTAGTATAATATCATTAGCATTCATAATAAAGGAGTGCTAAAGGGTGATAAAATGACAAAAAGGCAAGAGATTATTCTTAAACTAATTGTTGATGAATACGTTAAGGCGGCTGAACCAATAGGTTCAAAAGCTTTATCGGAAACACTAAATGTTTCATCGGCTACTATTCGAAATGAGATGGGGATATTAGAAGAACTGGGTTATATAGAAAAAACTCATACATCTTCAGGTAGAATTCCTTCAGAAAAAGGTTATCGCTATTATATCGAAACTATTGTAAAAAACCTTGACGAGGAAACTGATGGTTTTTTTGAGTTTGAAGAAGTTTTTAAGAATAAAGAACATGAAAGAGATGAGATAATCAAAGAAGCGATTAATTTGTTGTCGCAAGCAACAAATTGTACAGCTATATCATTGGGGCCAAATGCTTATCATTCTAAAGTCAAAAAAGTTCAACTAGTACCTATATCATCGCATCAAGCTTTGATTTTAGTTATTACAAACTATGGTCACGTTGAATCAAAACAAATTACTATTCAAGATGAAATTGATACAGAAGAGCTTATTAAAGTTATTGATTTGCTAAATGAAATGTTGGTTGATACACCGATTTCAAAAGTTTCAGAGAAACTGCATTATGAAATTCAACATAGCAGAATTAAAGAGTTGTTAAAGTATCGTGAAACCATAGTTGATTCTTTCATAGAAGCATTCTCTAAGTTTGCTCAAGCGAGATATTACTTAACAGGGCAATCTAATATGCTTTATCAACCAGAGTTTAATGACATTCAAAAATTACGTGAATTTATTACGACTATAGAGAATAACGAAATTTTCAAAATTATTGAATCAGATCAAGATGGTATATCGGTTAAAATCGGGACTGAAAACCAAGTAACTTCAATGCAAGATTGCACAGTAATATCATCAACATATGATACTGTAGATGGGGAAAAAGGAACAATATCACTTGTTGGGCCTACTAGAATGGATTATCGTAGAGTGATTCCTTTAATGAAATATCTGGCAAAACACATACAAAGACTATATGAAGAGGAGTAAGAACTGAAAATGAGTGAAGTAGAAAAAGAGCTTGTTGTTGAACCTGAAAAGGAACTGACTTCAAAGAAAGAACAAGTTAAAGAAGAAAAGACTAAGAAAAAGAAAAAAAGCAGTATAGAAAATCAGTTGGAATCAGTTCAAGAAGAACTACAAAATGTTAAAGACAAATACTATCGAAATTTAGCTGAGATGGAAAACTTTAAAAAACGTATGAATGAGGATTTGAAAAAGGAACGTAAATACGCTGGAATTACAATGGCAGATAAATTAATTGATAGTTTAGAGGTCTTTGATCAAGCACTAAATATGCAAACTGAAGATAAAAATATGATGAATTTCTTATATGGATTTAAAATGATTAAGGACATGATGTTTAATGCTTTAAAAGATGAAGGTGTGGTTTTAGTAGAATCAAAAATCGGAGATGATTTTGATCCGAATATTCATGAAGCGATGGATAAAGAATATAATCCAGAGCAAAAAGAAAATACTATTTTAAAAGTAGTTAAAAAAGGTTATAAATTTAAAGATAGAATATTAAGGCCAGCGATGGTTGTAATTAATATTAAACCTGAAGAAGAAAATAAAGAAACAGAATCTAATATAGAAGAATAAGAGAGGTAGATAATATGAAAATAATAGGTATTGACTTAGGTACAACAAACTCATGTGTATCAGTAATGGAAGGAAAAGAATCTAAAGTAATTCCAAATTTAGATGGAAATAGAACAACTCCATCAGTAGTAGCTTTTAAAGATGATGAAATCCAAGTAGGTGAAGTGGCTAAGAGACAAGTTATTACTAATCCAAACACAGTTTACTCTATCAAAAGAAAAATGGGTACAACTGAAAAGGTGAAAATTAATAATAAGAGTTTTACACCTCAAGAAATTTCAGCTATGATTTTACGAAATTTAAAAGAATCAGCTGAAGCGTACTTAGGTGGTAAAGTAACTGAAGCGGTTATTACTGTTCCAGCGTATTTTAATGATTCTCAAAGACAAGCAACCAAAGATGCCGGAAAAATTGCTGGTTTAGAGGTAAAAAGAATTATTAACGAGCCAACAGCAGCGGCTTTAGCATATGGAATCGATAAAAAAGGAAAAGAACAAACAGTACTTGTATACGACCTAGGTGGTGGTACTTTTGATGTTAGTATCCTTGAGTTAAGCGATGGAACATTTGAAGTTATCTCTACGAGTGGAGATAATCATTTAGGTGGAGATGATTTTGACCAAAAAATTGTAGATTGGTTGACTTCTGAATTCAAAAAGGAACAAAGTGTAGATTTAAGCAAAGATAAGATGGCTTTCCAAAGATTAAGGGATGCAGCTGAAAAAGCTAAGAAAGAGTTGTCTACTATCACATCTACATCGATATCTTTACCATTTATATCAATGAATGCAAGTGGAC
>JAQUZK010000167.1 GCA_028691335.1 Candidatus Izemoplasmatales bacterium | reverse complement strand
CTGTTTGATACTTGTTAGCAACCACTAAGATATTAAACTCATCACTTCTAAATGCTTTTCTTAACTTTTTATCTGAATTAATGTAATGACCGTTATTATCAATATTCATTTCTGCTTCTCTATAAGTTTTTCCATCTAGTTTAACTTCACCAGAGAATGCAACTAGAACACCAATATTTTGCGTTTCGGTTGGGTTGTCTTTAATATATTCTTTAATTGCTTGATAATAACGAACTGCATTCGCTCTTGAGTCAGCAACGACCATGGCTTTTGCTTTACCATCAATTCTAAATTGTCCATTGTTTAAAAAGCTATCTAGGATGAATCTAGTCTTTGTATGAATGGTATGTCCATGTTCTTTATAGT
The DNA here is from genome assembly GCA_028691335.1 of Candidatus Izemoplasmatales bacterium. GTDB lineage: Bacteria > Bacillota_I > Bacilli_A > Izemoplasmatales > Hujiaoplasmataceae > UBA2289. Next base: position 3,162 of record JAQUZK010000167.1, on the reverse strand, counting down.
ATTGAATTAAGACTCTCTTTGCTTGACCTTCTATAACTTCAGGATTATCTTTAGTTGTTCTGATAATTTTAAATTGATCTTGTAGTGTTGTGTAGTATTGCAAGACATCTAAGATAAAACTTTCTTCAATGGCTTGTCTCATTGAATAAATATGAAATGGTTCATGTTTTTGAGTAATCGGATTAAAGCGACCAAACAGTTCTATCGTTTTATTCTTTGGGGTTGCAGTAAAAGCAAAGAAAGATTGATTCTTGTGTTGACCTTGGGCTAATATTTCAGCAACTAATTCATCAGTATCATCAACTTCTTCTTCATCAATACCTTCTGTTTCGGCATAATCCTTAATCGCTATTTTCTTATCAATTAGTGCTCTTCTTAGCGTTTTAGCGCTTGCTCCCGTTTGTCCTTGATGAGCCTCATCAACAATAATAGCAAACTTCCTGTCATCCATTTGATCAAAATCTTTATAGGCAAACAAAAACTTTTGAATTGTGCAAATAATGATTCTCTTCTTATCGTTAATTGCTTCTGTTAAGCCTTTTGAACGTTTTTTATCATCAATCGCTTCTACAAGACCTGCACGATGCTCAAAACTGTTGATGGTGTCTTGAAGTTGCGAGTCAAGTACAATTCTATCTGTAACTATAATGATTGAATTAAAGATTGGTTTGTCATTATAATCATGAATTGATGCTAAACGATAAGCAATCCAAGCAATTGAGTTGGATTTGCCCGAACCCGCACTATGCTCAATTAAATAGTTTTGTCCAACGCCTTTATCCTTAACATCAGATAAAACTTTTTTAACAACATCGTATTGATGATATCTTGGAAAAATGATTTTTTTGGAATCTTTTGGAATGGATATAAAACGGTGAATGATATCTATAAATGCATCTCTTGACAAGATTTCTTCCCATAAATAGGCCGTTGTATATCCACTAGGATTTGCAGGGTTTCCAGCTCCACCACTGACACCTGGACCGTTTGATCCTTGATTAAATGGCAGAAAATAAGTGTTGTGTCCTTTAAGTTCTGTAGTCATCCATGTTTCATATAAATCTACTGCAAAATAGACTAAGATTCTATGATTAAATCTAAAGATGAATTCTTTTGGATCTCTGTTGTTTTTAAACTGATGAATGGCATTTTTATAGTCCTGTCCTTTAAGTTGATTCTTTAATTCCAAAGCAACCAAAGGAATACCATTAAGACTGATCACCATATCAATGGTGTTATTGTTATAAGGAGAATATGCAAACTGTCTAGTCACACCTAAGATGTTTTGCTCGTATCGCTCAACAAGAATAGCATTAAGTTCTGTTTCAGGTTTAAAGAAGGCAATATATAAGTCTATGCCCATATCCTTGATGCCATTTCTTAACACATGTAAAAGACCATGCGTGTTGATTGAATCTTCCAATCTACGGAATAATTTATTTGGTGCGTCATCGCCATAATACCTTTCATATCTAGCCCATACTTTTGATTGGGTCTTTTTAATAAACTCAATCAAAATATCAAGATAGATGCCTTTGTTTACATCGTATCCAGACATAGATAATTTTCGATATTTTTCTTCGTTTAGTAGATACGACTCAATATCTTCTTCAAAACGCTTTTCATTATCCTGCATATAAGATAACCTCCTTATACTTCTTGATTCTTTTTGCTTTTTATAAATTTAGATAGATAGTATGAACCTGCAGCTAATCCAATAATCACAACCACTGATATCATAATCCAAAAGATTGTAACTATGTTTTGCTCTAAAAACATGATTGCAATACTAAGACCAAAACCAAGTAGCGTTGATATCACAAAATAAGCAATACTCATGGCCTTCCCTTTACCTTCAAATTCTTTATCAAAACTAAATAGAAAGCCTACTAAAGTGTATGAAACAACAAAAGTTGAGATTTTTACAAATACTTCAGCCACTGGTGATATACCGAATTCCGTCATGCTTAATGTGAATAACCATAAAAAGAATTGAATCAGCCATACAAAAACTCCCATAATATGTGCGAAAATGCCGGTTGCAATTAAAATTAAGAAAATTATACCCCCAAGGGCAACCTTAGGATCTTTTATGACTCTACTTCCTTTTTACCAGTTACATATTCATAGATTAGAGATTTTTTGTAATCATTGAGTGAATCTATCTTTTTTTGCTTAATTTCCACTAATCTATCAATTCTATTGCACTTATTATCCAAAAAAACTATTATTTTTTTTTGTTCATTTAGTACATCCGTGAACACCACTTCCATGTTATTAAAATTCGATATAGTTAATTGATTTATTGTCGCTGTTAAATAGGTACCTAAATAATAATTAAAAATAGAACTATCGAGAATATACTTTAGGTATTTTGCTTCTGCAGTTCTCGTCCTAAATATCATCATAAAAGCACCAAAAGCAGCATTTACATCATTTTCAATTAGCGCATTTTTTCCAATAAGGTTTCTACTCCCATTTCTTGAACATATTAAAATATCACCTTTAGTAACAAACAGATCATTTTTAATAATCATGTCAACATAAACATTATCATCTAAAACTATTCTTCCGTTTTGAACGTTAGATGATCTTAAAACCAAAGTACCATCACCGCTGTCAACTAAATCGTTGGGATTGTACGTCAATCCGTTTCTTGCTACACCTAAAAGTTTCATTTTAATAACTAACCAAGTTGATGGAATTTTTCCAATCCACTCAATACCGCTATCTTTCATTTCAATATTTGGATTCAAGCCCTTGGTAACAACCTCGCTAATTAGCGATTGTTTATATTCTTTCAATTTTTCTATTTGATTCTCTTGATTCTTGATTAACCTATCCATCTTTATTAGTTTTTTATCTATTGTGTTAGCAATTAATTCTTGCTCAGGAAGGGGAGGAACAGGAACAACAATGTTAAGTAGATCTTTTGCGTTTAGAGTCGATCTTACACCATTACCTAATCTGTTATAGATGTATCTGAACCATAATGAATAATACCAATAATAGTAGTATTTTGGATTCATATGATTTACGTTAACTCGAATATAAGCTGAACTTGTTATTCCGTCATAGTTACTTAAACCAACTCTGCTGGTTTTTTCATTCTCTAAATCGATTAACTTGAATAATAACTCGTTTTGTCTAATAACTTGATAA
>JAQUZK010000010.1 GCA_028691335.1 Candidatus Izemoplasmatales bacterium | reverse complement strand
CAAATTTTTTTTATTGGATAATCCTATTACAGTTAATAATGAATTAGAATCCAGACGAGGGAAAAAACTATATCCACAAGATGTTATTCAAATAAATAATAAGAGTTATAGGATTGTTAAATAGATGTTAATAAACTCTTTGACTTTAAATAATTATCGTGGTTATAAAAAAACTAGTATTTTTTTTGGCGATAATATTAACTTTTTTATCGGGAATAACGGTAGTGGAAAAACTAATCTATTAGAATCTATATATTTTCTTGCTTTAGCAAAATCCTATAAAAGCATGGATTCTTCTATAATTAATACTGAAGCTGAATTTGCTAAAATTCAAGCTAAAATTCAAAACGATATTCCTATTAATAGTAAAATAATAATTACTCAAAATGGTAAAAAAATCACTTTTAATAATCAAGATGTTAATAAATTAAGCGACTATATTGGGAAAATTAAGATCTTAGCATTCCTTCCGGAGGATATGGATTTAATAAAAGGTTCTCCAAAAAACAGAAGATTTTTTATAGATATGATAATTGGCCAAATAGATAAGAATTATTTACTTGAGTTATCAAATTATCGCAATGTATTAAAACAAAGAAACGAATTATTAAAGATTTATAACGCAAAAAAAAGTCAAGATTTAACTCTTCTAGATATCTATACTGAACAACTAGCAAAGAGTGCTGAAATAATTGTTAATTACCGTAAAAAATTCATAGTTAGCATTAAATCAGAATTAAATAACATGTATCACTATTTAGCCGCAAATAACAAAGACATTTCATTTGATTACCAACCAATCATAGAAGAAAACATATTAAATCAATTGAAATCTAAATACCCTAAAGACATAGCTCAAAAAAACACTAGTACAGGGCCTCATAGAGATGATTATGTTTTTTTAATAGATAATATAGCCGCAAAAGATTACGCATCTCAAGGCGAACAAAGAGTTATCATATTGGCAATTGTTCTTTCAATAGCTAATATAATCATGAAAACTAAAAATATAAAACCTATTTTATTGTTAGATGATGTATTTTCTGAGTTAGATTATTTAAGACAAAATCAACTAGTTAAATATTTAAATGACTCGTCAATACAATCAATAATTACAACAACAAATATTAAAGATATAAATAGCAGTTTCTTTAAAAAAGCAAAAATATTTCATGTTCAAAACCACTTAGTCAAGGAGGGCAAAATAAATAATGGATAATCGTGAAAACAGTAAATATGATTCAAGTAATATACAGATTCTTGAAGGCCTTGAGGCCGTAAAGAAAAGACCCGGGATGTACATAGGCTCTACAGGTCCTAGAGGTTTACATCATTTAGTTTGGGAAATAGTAGATAACGCCGTTGACGAAGCTTTAGCGGGTTTTTGTGATACTATTGTTGTTGAAATACTTCCAGATAATGTAGTTAGAGTTACTGATAATGGTAGAGGTATACCAGTGGATACACATCCAAAAACTGGTAGACCTTCTGTTGAAACAGTATATACCACACTTCATGCTGGAGGAAAATTTGACCACAATTCTTATAAAGTATCAGGAGGTCTACATGGTGTAGGTGCGTCTGTAGTAAATGCTCTTAGCGCCTATATGACAGTTGAAATCCATAAAGGCGGAAAACAATATGTAATCGAATTCGAACATGGTTTTCTAAAAAAAGAATTAACTTTACTAGGTGAAACTGAAAAGTCTGGTACAATAGTTACTTTCTTAGCGGATCCTTTAATATTTGAAGAAAGTCAGGAATACGAATTTGAAACATTAAGAACTAGAATTCAACAACTTGCTTTTCTTAATAAAGGACTAAATTTTTCTATATCTGACAAAAGAGATGAATTAAAAATCGTACATAAAGACTACTGCTACCAAGGTGGAGTAAGAGAATATGTTTCATTTCTTAACCAAGATAAAAAAGCTATTCATCAAGATGTTGCTTACTTTGAAGGTGAACAAGAAAATATTATTGTTGAAATAGCTATGCAATATAATGATGGATATGCTTCAAACATCTATCCTTTTACTAACAATATCACTAATCCTGAAGGAGGTACTCACGAAGAAGGTTTTAAAACAACCTTAACGAGAATACTAAATAACTACGGAAAAAGCGCTAATATTTTTAAAAAAGATGAATCATTAGCGGGCGAAGATACTAGAGAAGGTTTAGTGGCCATCGTTTCTATAAAACATCCAGACCCTCAATTTGAAGGTCAAACTAAATCAAAACTAGGATCCTCTGATGCAAGAAGGGTTGTTGGTTCAATTATGAGTGAGGGTTTAGAAAGATTTTTAATGGAAAATCCTCAATCAGCTAAAATAATAATTGAAAAAGCATTAATGGCTCAAAGAGCTAGATTAGCCGCTAAAAAAGCAAGAGAGGCAACTAGAAGAAAATCGCCTTTAGATAGTTTAGGTTTCGCATCTAAATTAGCTGATTGTCGTTCTAGAGATTCACAAAGAGCAGAGATTTATATTGTGGAAGGTGATTCTGCCGGTGGTTCAGCTAAACAAGGTAGAGATTCAGAATTTCAAGCTATTTTACCTTTGAGAGGTAAGGTTCTTAACGTAGAGAAAACTAGAATTGACAGAGCTCTACAAAATAAAGAAATTTTGTCGATGATACAAGCTTTTGGAACAGGAATTGGTGAAGAATTTAATATTGGAAATTTAAGATACAAGAAAATCATAATTATGACCGATGCCGATGTAGATGGCGCTCACATTAGAACTCTTCTTCTTACTTTCTTATTTAGATACTTAAAACCACTGATTGAGTATGGAAATGTATATATTGCACAACCACCTCTTTACAAAGTACAAGTTGGCAAAAGTGTTCAATACGCTTACTCCGATAAAGAACTCGATAAAATACTATCAGAAACTAATGGTAAACCATCAATCCAAAGATACAAAGGTCTAGGTGAAATGAATCCAGAACAACTTTGGGAAACAACGATGGATCCAGAACAAAGAACATTACTTTTAGTAAATGTAGATGACGCTATTGAGGCTGATCGAGTATTTACAATGTTAATGGGTGATGATACAGAAAGTAGAAAAGAATTCATTCACGAAAATGCTGAATATGTTAAAAACCTTGATGTTTAAGCGGATTTTAACCATGAATGATATATAAGAGGTGATAACTTGTACTTGCATAAAAATATAATAATAGAAAAAGATGCATTAAAAAATAGTTTAGATATTTTAAAGGCTTACGAAAAAATTCTTTTTGTGACAACTTATGAAATAGAAGTCATTTTCAAAGATTTTATTAATTCTATAAAGAATGAAGTTCATGAAATTTATTATCTAGATGATTTCACAGTTAAAAATGCTTATGATATTTCATACAAACTAACTGTAAATCATTATGATTGTATCATTGCTTTTGGTGGTGGAACTGTAAATGACACTTGTAAATTAGCTTCTCACTACAGCAAAAAACATATGATATTAATCCCTACTATAATTTCAAACGATGGTGTATCTAGCAATGTAAGTGTATTAAAATTTGAAAATAATAAGACTAATACCCTTTCAGCTAAATCACCTGACACAATTATTATTGATACGGAAATAATCAAGAACTCTCCGCAGATATATTTAAAAGCTGGCCTTTGTGACTTATTAGCTAATTATACAGCGCTATTTGATTGGAACTTAGCCGTAAAAGCTGGTAAAGAAGAAAGAAATGATGTCGCTTATATAATTTCTAACAATGCGCTTTTATCACTCATATATTTGCCTGAGGATATTAACCAAGATGATTTTATTAAACTAGCTTGTGAATCTTTAATTCTATCAGGTATAGCTATAGAAATAAAAGGCAACTCAAGACCTTCAAGTGGTTCAGAACATCTATTCAACCACGCCATAAACTATTATTACTCAGAGAAAAAGATTTTACATGGATTCTTAGTTGGACTTGGAAGTATTGTAAGTGCAATACTTCAAAAACGAGATTACAAAGCAATAATGCACTTTTTAAAGCAGTTCAATATTGACGTTAGACCTTCTGTTTTAGGTATTTCTCTAGATGAATTCCAAAACGCTTGGTTAAATGCGAAAGTTATGAGAGATCGTTATACGATTCTTAATGAAGTCAATTTAACCAATGAAATGCTAGAACAAATTTACAATAGAATTGAAAACGAACTGTATTAATCATAAATAACCTACAAACAAGGAGGAAAAAATGGAAGATAACAAAGAAAATATTAGTTATGATAAAATTTCTGAAATAAATTTAACCAGTGAAATGAAAAATTCATTCCTATCATACGCTATGAGCGTAATTGTTGCTAGAGCTATCCCTGACGTTAGAGATGGTTTAAAACCCGTTCATAGAAGAATTTTATATGGAATGGATGAATTAGGAGTATACCCAGACAAAGCATTTAAAAAGTCTGCGAGAATAGTTGGGGATGTTATGGGTAAGTACCATCCTCATGGCGATTCTTCTATTTATGATGCTTTAGTTAGATTAGCTCAAGACTTTAGCACTCGTTATCCATTAGTGAATGGACATGGAAACTTCGGTTCTATCGATGGCGATCCACCAGCAGCTATGCGTTATACAGAAGCTAAAATGCAAAAAATAACTCAAGAAATGTTGAAAGACTTAAAAAAAGATACTGTTGATTTTACCGATAACTATGATGGTTCTGAACAAGAGCCTAAAGTTTTACCATCTAAATTTCCAAATCTTTTAGTCAATGGTTCTAGCGGTATCGCCGTAGCCATGGCCACAAATATTCCTCCACATAATCTAAATGAGATTATTGATGGATATGTGGCTTATATAAAAGATAAAGACATTGAACTAGATGAAATGATGCAGTATATCAAGGGTCCTGATTTTCCTACTGGGGGCGTTATTCTTGGTCAAGCAGGAATCAACTCTGCTTACGCAACTGGAAGGGGTTCAATTAGACTTAAAGCAAAAACAGACATAGTTGAACTAGCTAATGGTAAAAAGCAAATTATCGTTAAAGAAATACCTTATCAAGTAAACAAAACTACTCTTATCGATAGAATAGCAGAACTTGCTAAAGAAGGTAAGGTTGAAGGCATTACAGATTTAAGAGATGAATCTAGTCGTAAAGGAATGAAAATTGTAATTGAGTTAAGAAGAGATGTAAATGCTGAAGTTGTTTTAAACAACCTTTACAAAAATTCTCAATTACAAACAACCTTTGGGGCTAACATGTTAGCCCTTGTAGAAGATAAGCCTGTTGTTTTGGGTCTTATTGACATGATTCGCCATTATTATAACCATCAAGTTGAAGTCTTGATTAGAAAAACTAAATTCGATTTAGATAAAGCAAAACAAAGATTACACTTACTAGAAGGTTTTATAATTGCTCTAGATAATATTGATGAAGTAATAAAAATTATTAAAGAGTCTTATGATGACACAGAAGAAAAATTAATTTCTGCATTCAACTTAACAGAAACACAAACCAAAGCTATACTTCAAATGCAACTAAGAAGACTTTCTGGTTTGGAAAGAGAAAAAATAGATCAAGAAGTCAGAGATCTAAATATTACTATTGCTGATTTACAGGAAACTTTAATCGATAAAACCAAACAGGATGGAATTTTAATCCAAGATGCTCTTGATATAAAAACTCAGTATGGCGACGAACGAAGAACAGAAATCGATCAATTTGGTGACTTTGACATTGAAGATGAAGATTTGATTCCCGTTGAAGATGTTATAATCGCTGTAACTACTAATGGATACGTTAAAAGAATGAATCTTGATGTTTATCGAGCTCAAAATCGAGGAGGAAGAGGAAAAACTGGAATGAATCTAAATGAAGATGATATCATTGATTCAATCATTTTCACTCAAACTCACGATTATTTATTATTCTTTACTAACCACGGTAGAGTTTATAAAATTAAAGGATATAGAATACCTAATTCAGGAAGAAACTCAAAAGGATTACCTATAGTTAATCTACTTGATTTAAATGAAGGTGAAGAGCTAGCTGCAGTTACTCCTATTAAAAATTTCGATTCTGGATACTTATTCTTCACTACCAACAATGGCGTTGTAAAAAGAACGGCTGTCTCAAACTTCCAAAACATAAGAGTTAACGGTATAAGAGCTATTACTCTTAGAGATGAAGACTAATTACATTCAGTTAGATTAACTGATGGCACAAGAGACATAATTATTGGAGCTTCAAATGGTAAAGCAATTCGCTTCCATGAAGATGATGTTCGAGAAATGGGTAGATCAGCGGCTGGAGTAAGAGGTATACATTTAGAAGAAACCGAACATGTTGTTGGTGTTTCCACTGTTACAGAAGATAGAAATCAAATTTTGGCTATAACAAAAAAAGGATATGGCAAACGTACTGAAGTTGATGAATATCGTTTACAAAAACGTGGTGGTAAGGGTGTAAAAACAATCAACGTCACTAGTAAAAATGGTGAGCTAGCTAAACTGATTTCCGTAGTTGGAGATGAAGATTTACTTGCTGTAACTGATAAGGGTATTATAATTAGAACTCCCATTGATCAAATATCAATTACAAAAAGAGCTACTCAAGGAGTAAAAATAATAAATCTTGTTGAAGACCATGCTGTTTCTACTATTGCTTTAGTAGCTAAAGAAGAAGACGATAATCTAGAGATCTTACAAGATAATGAAATTATAACTAGCGATGATATGAACTTAGAAACGCCTAAAACAGATAGTTTAGAAGATAATCAAGAAGAAGAAAAAGATGAAGTTAAAGAAATACTAGAAAATACTTACTAGAATTAATTAAACTATAAAAAAAACGCTAAATAAAATTAGCGTTTTTTATTATATAATCTGGCGGAGTAAGAGAGATTCGAACTCTCGCGCCGGTTTCCCGACCTACACCCTTAGCAGGGGCGCCTCTTCGGCCACTTGAGTATTACTCCAAGTTTAACAGCCAGCCATATTATATTACTAGATTTTTAGCTGACTGTCAAGATTTTTTTAACTTATATAAGTTTCAGGTTGTTCTTTTTCATTTTCAATTGGTTTAGGTAATTCTTTTTCAACTGGTTCTTCAGTAGGTTTTGTTTTTTCCTTAGTTTTCGATTCATTTAGTGATTTCGAATATTTTCGATATTTACCATACCCACCAGCTCCATCTATTGAAAGATATACAGCTCCGCCTATTGAAATAACAAAGAAAATCCATCCTAAGATTTTTGGATCGAAATCTTTCCACACAACAAAGATAGCACCTAAAGAAATAGCGACAATGTGAAATATAAACTTAGGTATTTCTGTTTTTTCTTCAAAAAATGTTGTTGAAACAAAGAATACTAAACCTCTTATATACAAGAAGAAAGCTAAAAACCAACGATATAGTTCGTTCCATGGTGATAGTAATTCACCACTAGCGTTCTTTTGAGTGAAACCTGCATAAATCATTATAGCACCCAATACTACCGAAACTAGAATCTCTATTAAGTTAATTGTTCTTAAAACTTCTCGATCCAACGACTTTAAAAGAGGATATACCCTAAACAAGGAAAAAATAACAATTGCCATTCCAGTTATTATATAAACAACATCCTCACTTACTACCATAAATATACCCACCGCTACTAATATAGCAGCTAGCACAAACTTCAAAGCCCATCCATAACCATACTTAGGTTTTGCCATAAAATACCTCCTTCTATAGCTTATATTATATTACTTTGTTAATCTATTTTTCAAGTAGTCAAACTTAATTGACAAAACTTGGTTTATCCTTTGGGTTAATCATAGTTAATTGTAGTCTCTTTCTTGCTAAATCAACACTTACTACCCATACCTTTACAATATCTCCTACACTAACAACATCCAACGGATGCTTAACATAAGATTTGCTTAACTTAGAAATATGAACTAAACCAGCTTCTTTAATTCCTACATCGATAAAAGCTCCAAAATCAACTACATTTCTAACAGTACCTTGTAATTCCATGTCAACTCTTAAATCTTCTAAACTTAACAGCTCGCTCTTTAAAAGCGGTTGAGGAAAATCATCTCTAATATCTCTTGTTGGTGAAACAAATGCATCTAAAATATCATTTATCAATATAATATTTTGATCAAAATAATCAGCTAATTTTTCTCTATCTAAACCATTAACAATTTTTTTGCAAACTTCTGTCCCTATATCTTCTGGCTTTAAATTGATATAAGAAAGAATACTATAAGCTAAATCATAGCTTTCTGGGTGAATTGGAGTTTTATCTAATGGATTATCAGAATTGAAAATTCTTAAAAATCCTACTGACTGTTCAAACGTTTTTGCTCCTAAATTTGGAACATCCATTAAATCTTTTCTATTCTTATATGGCCCAATATTTTCTCTTTTTTCCACTATATTCTTCGCAACTTTCGCGGATAAACCTGATACATATTGCAATAATGAAGAGGATGCAGTATTAACATTAACTCCGATTTGATTAACTGCAGTTGTTACAACAAAATCAAGTGATTCAGATAATTTTGATTGAGTCACATCATGTTGATATTGCCCGACGCCTATTGACTTCGGATCAATCTTAACTAACTCACTTAATGGATCCTGCATTCTTCTGGCTATTGATACAGCAGATCTTTCTTCAACTTGAAAATCAGGAAATTCTTCTCTAGCAAGATCTGAAGCCGAATAAACTGAAGCCCCAGCTTCATTAACTATTACATACTTAACTTCTCTTGATGTTTCTTTAATTATGTTCGCAATGAAACTTTCCGTTTCTCTTGAAGCGGTTCCGTTTCCAATAGCTATGATATCAATTTTATATTTTTCTATTAAGCTTTTAACTATCTTCTTAGCTTCCTCAACTTGTCTAGGGTTTACATTTTGGCCAATATAAGCCTCATGAGGGTATATAACACCTTTATCTATAAATTTACCAAAACGATCAATAACAGCTAATTTACATCCAGTTCTAAAAGCTGGGTCAACACCTAAAACCATTTGACCTTTTAGCGGTGGTTGTAAAAGTAAAGATCTTAAATTTTCAGAAAAAATATGGATTGCTTGATTCTCTGCTCTATCAGTAAAATCACTTCTAATTTCTCTAGATATAGATCCACTAATTAATCTTTTATATGCATCTATATAAGATTCTTCTATCAAGCTATTTACAATAGAAGTATTATTCATGACTATTTTTTTATCTAAATATTTAAATATTTCATCAGTATCTACATCAATTTTTACAGTTATTATTTTTTCTTTTTCAGCCCTATTAATAGCCAATATTCTATAAAGCTTGATAGTATTCAAAGACTCTTCATAATCATAGTAATTTTGATAAGTTTGATATTGGTCTTCCGCATCTTTCTTAACTTTTGTAGCTATACGACCATGTTTATATGTAAAATCTCTAATCCATTTTCGATAATCAGCATTATCAGAGACTCTTTCAGCGATAATATACTTAGCTCCTTGTAATGCATCTTCAATAGTAGTAACTTCTTCATTTAAATAAGTACTAGCTACATCTTCAATATTATCAATAACAGGAAAAGTAAGTATGTAATCAGCTAAAGGCTCTAACCCAGCTTTTAAAGCTTCTGTAGCTTTTGTTTTCTTCTTCTCCTTAAACGGACGATAAATGTCTTCTAAATCAACTAACTTATCACAAGAGTTGATATTATTTACTAACTCTTCTGTCAACATACCTTTTTCATCAATAAGTCTAATAATATCATCTTTACGGTCTTGTAAGTTCTTGCCATACTCATACTCTTTTTGAATAGCCCTAATTTGTTCTTCATCTAAGGAATTTGTTTTCTCTTTTCTGTATCTAGCGATAAAAGGAACAGTATTTCCTTCCTCTAATAACTCAAGAACAGTTTCCACTTGTTTTACTGTAATATTTTGACTTTCCGCAACTTCTTTAATTAATTTCTCATTAATATATTCCATTATATTCTCCTTTTATACTCATGAATATTTTACCATATTTTACTAAAAAATGCGAAAAAAAAAAGAGCTATTTTAATTAGCTCTTTCATTCATTTAATTGAGTCCTGAATATGTTCCGTCTTCCATCAATTCCAAAACATCTGAAATATCATTTGAACCAACAAAAACTTCATAGAATTCGCCATCTTTAACAACAACTAAAGTTGGAGTTGATACTGTAGTTTTTCCGATAGTTTCCAAAAACTCATCGCTCTCACCTTCAACGCTAGCTATATTTAAAAGATAAAATTTATCTTTCTCTAGATCTTTAGCTACACCCAAAACATCATTTCTAATGTCTTTACAACTTTCGCATCGATCAGAATACAAATAAACAATATAATCTAATATTGGTTCTTCGTCTTCAGTTTCCATATCAAATACTTTAGAATAATCATCAATTGTATTATAACTACTATAATTTTTCCAACTTGTCATAGATCCAATGATAAATGCTATTCCTACGATTAAAATAACAGATATTATGATAATAACTATTGTTTTTAATAATAATATTTCTGAATTTTGTTTTTTATAACCTTTTTTATAAGTTGCCATTTCTTCACCTCAGTATTTTAATTTTAACTAATTTCACTCATTTTTGCAAGAACTATTTTTGTATACTGTAATTATCATTACTTTCAATTATTGCGTAGCCAACACAATACTCTTTTTCATGAGATATTGATATCAATAATCTTGCGTTTTCAATTACAGGTTCCACTACGTACGGCACTCCATTTTCTTTATTTAAAATCGTTATTTCACGCATACCAACAATATTATATAAACCCGATAAAGCTTTAATTATAGCTTCTTTTACAGAAAATCTACCAGCTAAATATTCTAATTTTCTTGAATCTGTCTTAAACGCTTCAAAAATTAACAATTCATCATTGCTAAGAACTCTTCTAGCTATATCCAAATGCACTCTACTAATTTGACATATATCTACGCCAACACCTAAAATCATTTTTTCCCCTCTTCAATCAAAATTTTATTTGCTAAATCTTTGATAGAACGAAAACGATGATTTAAAGCTGATTTCGATATTTGTTCATCAAAATGTTCTATCGATGCATAAGACAATTCTAAAAGACTGGCTTCAGGATATTTTTTACGTAAGAAAATCGCTTCTTCCATACTCTTTGATAAACTAACATTTGTCCTTTTCTCAATAATCCTTATGTGTTCTAATTGATTGTTCGCCGCATCCATAGCTTTCTTTTCATTAGCTAAATCACAATTTATAACTCTATTAATAGAATTTTTAAAATCTCTCTTAATTCTTGAATCCTCAAACTCAAACAAAGAATTACTAGCACCTATAACCCTTAAAAAATCCGCTATTTTTTCTGCTTCTTTAATATAAGTTATAAAACCTCTTTTGTTTTGTGATGTCTTTGCATTTAAACTGAACTCATTAGAGATATCTTTAACAACTTCAGCTTGAACCATAGAAAAAGATTGTATTTCTAAATGATATGCGCTAGTCTCTGGTGAATTAATTGAACCTGAAGCTAAAAAAGCGCCTCTAAGATAAGCCTTTTTACAGCATTCATCTTCAATTATTCTTCTATCCACATCCTGGAAAAATACAGCATTTTCATTTATCAAGGATAAGTCAGTCAGTAAAAAATTTACTTTATCACTAATCTTAGCCACAAATAAGTCGTGTTTTTTTAACTTGTTTATTTTCTTAACTAACAAAGTTATTTCTATATCATATAAATCTTTAACTAGAGAAGTAAATCTACGAACAACTGCGTTATTTGTTGTTTGAAAAACTATACTAATACCTTCCGCATTTTTTTCTATCGAACCATTTATGTGCAATAAAGCAGATAATTCTGCTTTATTACAACAATTTAGATGTTTTAAACTTTGTAACTCTGTCTTAACTATAGTTGAAAAAGACATTTAAATCACTCCAAACTTTTAAAACCAAGTGTTCTCCGACGTTGCATATGTTTTATCTTTTCTAGTTAATCTAATAAACACAGATAGAGCGATACCGCCTAAAATCATCACAACAGATGTTGCTATAGCAGACTTAATCTGCATACCTAGAAAATCAAATACTAGAGGATCAGTTCTCATCGTTTCAATGAAAATCCTATTTCCGCCATACCAAATTAAATAAACTGATAATAATTCTCCATAATGAAGATTCTTCCATCTTCTTAAAACCAACATCACACCAAATCCTATTAAGTTAATCATTGATTCATAGAAGAAAGTAGGATGGTAATATCCTGTAAACGGTTCTCTTCCAAAACCATTTAAACCTTGTTTTATATACATATTGTTAACAATAAATTCTGGAATGTGCAGAGTATTCCTTAAATAATCATACTGTTGCTCTAACGACAAGTTCATCACTCCATCAGTAGCTCCACCTACGATACCACCATGTGCCTCTTGATTGAAGAAATTTCCCCATCTTCCAAAAGCTTGAGCGATAATAAATCCAATTGCGATGATATCAATCACCTTAAAGATATCAATTTTTCTTTTCTTAGTGAAAATAAGGGTACAGATTAACGCCACAACAAAAGCTCCATGTATAGCTAAACCGGATAATCCAAAGTCCCCAAAATCTAAAACTCCATTAGAAAAACCTAAAATCCTTAATAAAGAAGGAAAGAAACCTCCACCTATAAACTGATCAAGTTCAAACACAACATACCATAACCTAGCTCCTAATATCGCTACAGGTACTATCCATAAAAACCCATCAATTAAATCGTCTTTTTTTAAACCTACTCGTTTCGATTCTCTCAATCCTAGTCCAAGTGCAACAAACATTCCTGTCATAATGAAGAAAGCATAAAAATAAACAGTAAAAGTACCAACACTAACTAAATGATTATCATAAGTATAGATAGGTTTAATAATAGTATCTTCTTTAATCTCAGAATAATCACTTTCCCACACTGACCATCTAGTAAAATAACGTTCACCAACATTTGCAGGTTTATCCGGTGTGATAATATTACAAGAACTTACACCATCACAATTAAATTCATCAATCACATTACCCTCAATATCAACAAATGTAACAGTATATGGCCCTGAAGGCTCTACACCATCATTACATCCAGATAAATTTAAGGTAATAAATAAAGCTAACCCAATAAACAATATTTTAAGCATCTTCTTCATGGTCGTTCTCCTTGTTATTCTTAATATGTTCATTTAAATTTAAGTTGAATTCTTTAGCGGAATTATATCCCAGATTCTTTGATTTAAAATCAAAGGCAGCTGCTTCGACTAAGGTCGCCGCGTTTCTAGCCTCTGTAATCGGTAAAGCTGCATAAGAAACATAAGTATCAAAAATCTTTCTCTTGTCGCTCTTTAACCCTAACCTGTCAATATTATGAACTTCATCATTCCAACTTTGTAACTCTACTATTAAAGAAATTCTCTTTTTTTCTCTATAAGCTTTTACTCCGTATAAGTATACTACATTTACAACTCCAACTCCACGAATCTCTAGATATTTTTTTAATATATCTGGAGCTTCACCAACTAGCATTCCTTTTTCTACTTGATATATTTCTACGGTATCATCCGCAACTAGCATATACCCTCTTCTAATTAATTCCAAAGCTACTTCACTTTTTCCTAAACCACTTTTTCCAGTGATTAAAACACCAACGCCGTTAACATCTAGCAAAACTCCATGCATAGTAGTTCTTTCAGCCAGTGCTGCCTGTAGAAAAGAATACAATTCACTCACCAATGATGTTGTCTTATAAAAACTCTTCAATATCGGAATATTATAAACATCACCATAATGAATAAACAACTCAGGTATATCAACATTTTTAGTAAATATAAAAGCTGGTGCGTCTTTTTCAAATAAAGATTTTATTCTTTCTTCTTGTAGACTTGGTTCTAAAGAATGAAAAAAAGCAGCTTCTTTTGAACCAATAATTTGAATTCTATCACTTTCATAGAACTCTAACATACCAGCTAGCTCAATTCCAGGTTTCACTAAAGCGGGATTAAAAACCTTTCTACTAACACCTTTGTGTCCAGCGTAAACATCTAAATTCAATCCTTCAATAACTTCTTTAACAGTAACTGAAGTCATGTAATCACCTTCTTTTTATAAGTCTTTTAATAGTGACTTTGTTATGAAAATACACATACAATGTCTTCACTATGGACTTTAATATTTGAAAATATATCACAAAAACAAAAACATACCATTGGTCATAAAAATAGAAATTACTTCCAAATATAACCAAATCTAGAAAATAGAAAAGCAACAGATTCATCAAAAAGAATACTAATCCTGATGAAAATGAAATTAAATACAAAAATTTCTCGGTTATATATTTTTTATATAATTCTTCCCAAAGAGTTACGATTAATGCTATAAGAAAAGCAAAAAATACACTAGCAATATAAACAAAACCGAAAAAGGTTACTAACAAAAAAAATACAACAAAATTAACAATAAAATTTATTATTAAATTAACATAAAGATTAGCTGAATAATCGAATCCTAACTTAAAAGTTATACTTTTTTTCTTTTTAGGCTTATCTTTCCTTTTTGTATTTTTTCTTTCATTTTCAGTGTTTATTCCTGCTTCTTTTAACAATCTAGCTATCTCATCAAGCTCTTCTTTTGAATATTTATTATTCATAATATAAACCTCTTGTAAATAAAGTCACAAATATAATAACATAAAAATGATAAAATTACGATATTTTACCTTCTTTGATTAGTATATCTTTTAAATACATACCCGTGTATGACTTTTTATTATCCGCGACTTCTTCTGGTGTTCCTTGAGCAATTAACTCGCCACCTCTATCTCCGCCTTCAGGTCCTAAATCAATAATATGATCTGCGACTTTAATAACATCTAAATTATGTTCAATAACAATCACAGTAGCTCCCTTATCAACAATATTGTTTAAAACCTCAATTAACTTCTTAATATCATGAGTGTGTAATCCTGTTGTTGGTTCATCTAAAATATAAATAGAATGTTCGGATATTCTCTTATATAATTCACTAGCCAACTTAACCCTTTGAGCTTCCCCACCAGATAAAGTAGTAGATGATTGACCTAATTGAATATACCCTAATCCTACGTCATTGATAGTTTTTAATCTATCGTATATTTTAGGAATATTCTCAAAAAACACTAAGCTTTCTTCAACTCTCATTTCTAAAACATCAGCGATTGTCTTACCTTTATATTTAACCTGTAAGGTCTCTTTATTATACCTCTTACCATGACATTCTTCGCACTCTACGTATAAATCAGGCATAAAATGCATTTCTATTTTTATGACCCCATCGCCTTGACAATGTTCGCATCTTCCACCTTTAACATTAAAAGAAAATCGACCTTTATCATAACCTCTCAATTTAGCTTCTTTTGTTTTCGCATACAAATCTCTGATATGATCAAAAACACCAGTATAAGTTGCCGGGTTAGATCTAGGAGTACGTCCTATGGCTGATTGATCGATATCAATTATTCTATCAAAATACTCATAATTCTCTAATCTATCAACTTTACCTGCTAATTCATGCCTTCTTGTTATTAAGTTTGTCAAATTAGTATATAAAACTTCGTTAACTAATGAGGATTTACCTGAACCAGAAACCCCTGTAACTACAGTAAAGCAACCGATAGGAAAATCTACAGTCAAATTCTTCAAATTATTCTGTTTCGCATTAACGATTCTTAAATATCCATTATTATGTTCTCTTCTTTTTTTAGGTATGTCAATCCTAAGTTCTCCACGTAAATACTTAGCAGTAATTGAATTTTTATCTTTTAGTAACTCTTTTGGAGTTCCAACAAAAACTACTTCTCCCCCGTGTTCACCTGCACCAGGACCTATATCTACAACTAAATCACTTTCTTCAATCATCTCTGTGTCGTGTTCAACAACAATCATAGTATTACCTAAGTCTCTCATATCTTTTAATGTTTCTATTAGTCTACGATTATCTCGTTGATGTAATCCAATCGAAGGTTCATCCAACACATACAAAACACCAGTCAATCTAGAACCGATTTGAGTTGCTAACCTAATTCTTTGAGCTTCTCCTCCCGAAAGAGTTCCCGCTAACCTAGAAAGTGACAAATAATCTAAACCAACATTAACTAAAAACTTAAGTCTCTCTTTAATTTCTTTAAGTATCGGCCTAGCGATTTCATATTCTTTTTCAGAAACAACTAAACTCTCTAAAAATTCTGTTAAATGTATGATGCTTAATTCTGACATCTCATGAACATTCTTTCCACCAATATAAACAGATAAAGCCTCTTTGTTTAATTTCTTTCCATGGCATGTATCACAAACAATATCATTCATCATACTTTCTATCCAATTTCTAATAGCTTTTGAAGTAGAAGACATATATCTTCTTTCTAAACTTGTAATTACACCTTCAAATTTACGTTTAGCATTATGATACATATTACCCGTTTTTGAAACATATTTGAAATTGATTTCATCTTTAGATCCATATAAAAGTATATTCCTTTGTTTTTCACTCAATTCCTCAAAAGGAACATCTAAAGGAATATCTAAAGCAATAGCTGTTTGTTCGATTTGTTGGTAATATAGAGAATCCATATGTGCATATTTCTGGAACACGTTTTCTCTTAAACTTAAACTTTGATCCGGTAATAATAATTCTGGATCGATTTTTCTTTTAAAACCTAAGCCACCGCAAGTTTCACATGCACCATATGGAGCGTTAAAAGAAAATAACCTTGGCTCAATCTCAAGAACTGTAAACCCAAAAATAGGACATGAAAAATGTTCGCTAAATAAATGTTCTTCTCCATTCACAAGTATTTTTACGTGTCCTTCTCCTAATTTAGTAGCGACTTCCAAAGAATCATACAATCTAGAAGTTATTTCATCCT
>JAQUZK010000166.1 GCA_028691335.1 Candidatus Izemoplasmatales bacterium | reverse complement strand
ATAATTTAAATAATCATAATAACGATTTTCATATGCTATAGCTTCTTCTTTAGCTATGGCTGGATTGATATCAAAAAATAATGATTGATTAGTCAACACTAAGTTATCACTTGCATCAAGCAAATTACCATTTGCATCAAGGAAGTAATCTAATCCTAAAGAAGTATATTTATCTAAAACTTCATCATAAGTATAAAGAATATTATCTGAAGTATCTAAAATGTTCTCATTAATATCATAATAATAAGCTTGATAAATTTGATTTGTATACCAGTTTTCACCGTAATATAAAGTAAAATTGCGTTCCCTGTCATCGTTCATATAAACTGATAACTCGATAACATCACCACTTATATTAGTATAAGTAAGAATAAGCTGTTTTATAACTTTAACTCTAATATAGGTATCTACCGTACTTTTTACGATTAAGTTGGTTCTAAAATTCTCTATAAATTCTAAATCACTAACACTTATGTCATCTATTAAGACTTCGTAAACACCTGTTTTCGAGTTACCTGGGCTTACTTCGATTGGGGCTGCGGGTATACAACTCTCTCCATTATCAAAACAAACCTCTAAATCAATATCAACATTAGCTAAGTAAGGGTTATATTCATAAGTTTGTTCTAACTTTACAGTAAGCCACGAATATGTTACAAAAACAAAAGAAGAAATAGCTAAAAAAAGTAAAACAAGCGAAAAGAAATAAGTTTTTCTACTTTGCTCTATCATGGCCATCCCTCCTAAAATAAAATCATAATTTTTTGTATTAAAAAAGCCATCATCTAGACTGAACGCATTTTAAATTTCTCTTTAAGAAATAAAAAATGCCCTCGTCAATTAAGACAACGGCAACTGGCTACCATCTTACGAAGGCCCTATAGCTTTGCGTCACTAGTTTTCACTAGTTTTGCTATTTACGAATATATTATATAATTTAGCAGTGATTTTGTCAATATTATTATCTTATTTTGAATTATTAGACTATATCCTTATAAAATGATTATATGCAAATCTTTTCTTTGCAAAAAAGACTTAAATAACTTATAATATGTTAGACAAAAATTTTGACATATTCGCAAATATCGATTTTCCTTTAAATCCTCACAAAACATTAACAATATTTTTATTGTTTTTAGAGCAAAAAAATGATATGATATATATTGCGAAAATTAATAAGGAGTGGAAAAAAATGAACAACCCATTAACTAAAAAACTCATCGTTATCGGATCGGTCATTTTAACAGTTGTAGTTGGTGTATTTGTCATCGCTTTAACCGTTGGAAAAACGACATACCCTGAGATAGAAAACAAAAATGATGTTTTCTATCAAAGATTGGATAAAGATGGAAATGTAATTTATGAAATTACAAATGAAGAAGTTTACAATCAAATACTTTCTAATAACGGGATTCAACAACTTTTAATGATGGTTGATACTGATTTATTAGAGGAGTATTTTGGCGATATTACGCAAGATGATATAGATAACAAAATCAAAGAATTGACATATGGAACTGATGATGTCGATGAAATTGCGGAAATTGATGCTGAAAACAAATTAGAGTTGGAAGAAGGATTTGCTAGATCAATGATCTTAGCCGGATATGAAGGCAAAGAAGATGATTATGCAAAGTTGCTTCTTGCAAGGGAAGCGTATGCTTATGAAGTATTACTTGAAGAATTAACAGACATCGAGATAGCTACTCATTATGAAAACTCATATTTTGATGATATTAAAGCTATTAACATTCGTTTTACTTCAAAAGAAGATGCTGAATCAGTCTTAAGAAAATATCATTTAGTTGAATTAGCTCTTGAAGAAACTACTGTATTAGCTGAGTACAAAGGTTTTATATATAAAGATGAAACCTTACTAGACAACAATGATAATATTGTTGAAGCTTATACTACTGTAGAAGTTTTCTACTATGATGAAGATGGAAACATTGTTGATCTTGATGATGAAGTAATCTATACTCTTGGAAGTAACGGTTTCTTTACCGATGAAGATGATAAATCTTATTCAATCGATGATTCAGGCAACTTAGTAAATGATGTTCCAACAATTATTGTTAAAAACGAACATTTATTTGAAACTAAAGAAGCCGCTGAAACATTTAAAGAAGCAAACACAGTTTATTATACAATGAATAAAGCTGATGCTTTTGATGAAGACGAATCAATTATCGTAAAAGATAGTTCAGATAATTTAGCATTCACAATCGACAAAGACAAAAAAGTTTATGATAAAGACCTAGTAGATGTTACTTCAACACATGGTTTAATCTTTAATAAAGAATATAAAGAACAATCAAAAGTAACAGCTTTTACATCAAATAACACTTTAGAATTAACTGAACAAGAAATTCTTGATTATTATGTAAAAATGTACAACTATGTCTATGGTAATTATAGAGATGCTTTAGTTGAAGGTTCTACTAAAGAAGATTTAATAGCTTTAGATAACGAACATTTAAGTTTTAATTTTGATGATGTTAAAGAATATTCTAGTTCATTAGCGACTTATATTTTTAAAACAATTTCAGAAGTTAACGAAAAAACTTATTCTACAAAGCCTCAAGCTGTAACCTTCTCTTCTACTTCTTTCTTCTTTATGACTTATAAATTAGAAGAAGGAACTAAGGTAGACTTAGCTACACCGATTCTAGATATAATTGAACAATCAATTATTTTACCAGAAAATGTATTCTTCGATTTAACATTACCTACAAAAGGCGCCTATGAATCAACTATTAGTTGGGTTTCTGATGACAAAGATGTAATAGCGACGACAGGTAAAGTTACTAACCCTGATGAAGGCGAAAAAACAGAAGTAAAATTAACTTATACTATCAAAGCCTTAGGGCAAACAAGAACTGGATCAAAAATAGTTGAAGTTTATCCATTAAGCGCTTTTAATCCTGATTTCCAAGCTGAATTAGATCAATTAGTTAAAGACATTGAAGCATTAAAGGAATTAGAAGATAATTATCCTGATTTAGAAGAACTTATCGGAAACCAAGGGATTTATGATGAAGCGAAAGAAAGAGTATTAGATGAAAAAATCAATGGTTCAAATGGTCAAACTAATGTAAACAAAAAATTAGCTGAACTAAGAACTGAAATGGGATTTGAAATCTATGATCGTTACTTAATTCTTGATTATAAGAGTATCGATTCAACTTACGAAGCTAATAATGATGGCGATAGTGCTTTAGTAGCTACGTTATCAAAGACTCCTAACAGCGAAGAAACTATCGAATATTCAGCTGACAAACTATTCTCATATGCTTTAGAAAAGAGTCCAGCTGTTTATACAATCTATGCTTCACAACACAAAGAATTATTGTACTCAACTTACTTTGAAGAAGCTTTTGGAACTAATAGAAATATTCAAAGAAATAGCACTGATAGAATGAGTCAAATGCGTTCTGCCATAACAGCTTCAAAACAACAATACTTCAATATGAAGTCAATGTATGAAAGTTATGGATTAGCTTATCCATATGAATCATTCGCGGATTACTCGTATGCTCAAAACGGAACAATGACTGAATTGGCTTTATTACAATATTATGTTACTAGAGAAC